>CANRJP010000017.1 GCA_947630975.1 uncultured Clostridia bacterium | reverse complement strand
GAGTTCCGGCGGGAAATGTCCAAGCTGGAGGCCATAAAGCAGTCCCTCGACCTTGCTTTCCCAACCATATTCACCTCCGGTTCCATTCTGGCGGCGGCGGGGGCGGCCATAGGTCTGCTGTCGTCAGAACCGGCCATTTCCTCGATAGGCGTTTGTCTCAGCCGAGGGACGCTGATTTCAATAGTTTTGGTAATGGGAATACTGCCTCAGCTTTTGGTGCTTGGCGACTTCATCATTGACAAGACCTCGTTTTCCATAAAAAATATCCGTCATGCCGGTGCGGGAGCCATGGCGGTTGTGCTTGCCGCCGGTCTTGTTCCGACGGTGCGGGCCGAAGGGAACAATATCACAATTTCCGACAGGGAGGAGCTCATCGCTTTCGCTAAGAATTGCACTCTTGACACTTGGTCCGTGGGAAAAACCGTTGTGCTCACGGCTGATATCGACATGGAGAATGTAACCCTTACGCCCATTCCCACCTTCGGCGGCAGCTTCGACGGGGGAGGGCACAAGATAACTAACGTTTCCGTAACTCAAAACGGCTCCGATCTAGGCTTGTTCCGCCATATTCAGGAAAGCGGCAGCGTCAGCAACCTCACCGTCAGCGGCAAGATAAAACCCGGCGGCAGCATGAACCGCATAGGCGGTATTGCCGGGGACAATGCCGGAGAAATACAAAACTGCGTTTTTACCGGCGAAGTGGAGGGGGAAAACCGCATCGGCGGCATTGCCGGCACAAATTCCGGACGGATAATATCCTGCAAAGTGAGCGGCGGCATAAGCGGTCAAAACTCTACCGGCGGTATAGCGGGCGAAAATTCCGGCTATATCTCCGGCTGCGAAAACAGGGCCGCCGTGAACACCTCCCCGGACGAGAAAAAACGCAGCCTTTCCAATATAGACGCCGACGCCGGATCGATGGTGGAAAACTTCATAACGAACCGGGAGGAAAACGAAGAGGAAAGTGTTCTGGGACATACCGACACCGGAGGTATCGCCGGTCACAATACGGGCATAATCCAAGGATGCTCCAACATCGGCGGCGTTGGGTATCAGCATATCGGCTACAACGTGGGCGGCATTGCGGGGCGTCAGTCGGGATATATGCTGGGCTGCAAAAACACCGGCGTTATCCGTGGTCGAAAGGATGTGGGCGGCATCGTGGGTCAGGCGGAGCCGTATATAACTCTCACCGTTACGGAAACGGCCCTCGACCAAATGAAAACGGAGCTGGAAAACCTTGGCTCCATGGTGGATGACTTCATTTCCGACACGAAGGATTTGGGCGGAAAAAGCGGACGCGGGCTTGACAAAATAAAGACCTACGCCGACGCGGCCCGTGGCAGCGCGGAAACCCTCGCCGACGGCATAACCGAAATGACGGAGGATAACGCGGCGGAAATCAACGCCCTTTCCGCGTCACTGTCCAACACAATAGGTAAACTGGCCGACGCGGCCGGCGGCCTTACCGATGGCTCCCAAGAGGTAACAAATTCCGCAAATGACTTTTCCGCGGCCCTCGATACGGTAAATTTGAAATGGCCGGGCATTGCCCCCGACATTGAGGAAATATCCGCCGCCGTCGACGAACTGCGCTCACTGGGGGCCGACAGGGAATCCCTGTCCGAAAGCATAGACGAGATAGGGGCGGCTTTGGATGAGCTTCGCTCTCAAAATATTGACACTTCTGAACTGGACGGTTATTTGACCCAGACGGAGGAGGCCTTCGATCGGCTGCGTTCGATAGAAAACGGCCTGAGTGACGGCGGTCTCGGCGAAATAAATTCCGCGCTGGATGAGATAGCCGCGGCGGAAAAAAGTATAGACGGCGCACGCTCCGACCTTGAACGGGCACTGAACAGCCTTGAGGACAGCGTTCGGGTGAAGAATGAGGCAAAGGAACGCCGGGCCCTGTCCGACATTAACGACTCCCTCAAAAATATAGCCAGAAATAAACAGGAGATAGACGCCGCCCTTGAAAGTATCGAGAACATTCTCCGCACCCGCCCCGAAAGCTTTCGGGAGTTCGTGGGGAACGCGGAGGAGGTCGCCGGTATGATTGGCGAGATCAGGCGGGATCTTAGGGATAATTATGCCGCTCTCGACTCCGTATCGGCCGATTTGGACGAATTGATTTTGAATACCACATTTGACGCTGATTCGCTTTCCCGAGCAGTGAGAAAAGCGAGAGACGCCTTTGACGGCATGAACAAAAGCGCGGACGCGCTGGCGGACGGACTGAAAAGTCTGCGCACCGCCGTTGAGGACGAGCTTGACTCGGCCCGTGACGGCGGACAGACGCTGTCGGACGCCATTGACAGTCTGTGCGCCGCCATAGAGGGCGGGAGAAGAAGTCTCCAAAATATTGTCGACGCTGCCGACGGCAGCATTGGCTCCAGCCTGGACAAATTAGACTCGTCGATAGATTTAGGAAGGGAAAACCTCGACGGCGTGCTGACGGCGGCGAACGAAAAGTTGTCCTCCGGTCTTGACCGGCTGAGCCGTGCGTTCGACAGCCTGACATCCAAACTGGACGGATTTGCCGGTGAATCGGAGACACAGCTCGCTTCCGCCAAAGAGCTGCTCGGCTCCGGACTCAGATCCCTGTCATATGCATCTGAGGACATCGGTGAAACCGTCAGCCGGGCCGCTGACATAATTTCGGATTTTGCGGCCGGGACGGATTACAAATTTGTGACTCCCGGTGAGGATTTCAAGGCGGCGGGTGAAGAACTCATGGACAGCTTTGGCGGGATTTCTGAGGAGCTTAACGGTCTGCGTGAGGCTTTTTCCGACAGCGAAGGACTGGACAGCCTAAAGCGCATAAGCGATCAACTGACGCTGATATTCGATCTGGCGGCCGGGAGATATGAGAGTGTGCAGTCCGGCGGCAACACCGATCATGTGGTCGATACTTCTGACGAGGACATTGAAAATTCACGTCAGGGAAAGGTTGGGGACTGCGAAAATTACGCTGCGGTGGAGGGCGACAGAAACGTGGGCGGCATTGCCGGAGCACTGGCCGTGGAATACGCCCGCGACCCCGAGGACGAGATAGAAAAGCCGGACGCGCTGAACTTTACCTACAATACGAAGGCTGTTTTGGCTCACTGTGTCAACGACGGAGCCGTGACGGGCAAAAAGGACTGCGTGGGCGGAGTAGTGGGCCTTGCCGGCATCGGGACGGTGTACGGGTGCGAGAGCTACGCTCCCGTCGAGAGCACCTCCGGCAGTTACGTTGGCGGTGTGGCCGGCAGGGCATCGGGCAGTCTCCGCTGCTGCTATTCAAAATCCGGCGTCAACGGTAAGGATTATGTGGGCGGCATTGCCGGCAGGGGAGAAAGCCTCTCCGGCTGTGTGAGCATTTCCAAAGTCGGCGGCGATGAATGCGTGGGCGCCGTGCTGGGCGGCTGTGAGGACAGGAGCGGCGTGGCCAGAAATTACTTTATAGACAGAGGCACCGGCGGTATCGACGGCATAAGCTATTCCGGCTGCGCGGAGCCCGCCGAATATGGGGCCATAGCAGGCATCCCCGGCATACCTTCACGACTGGTGAGCTTCACCGTGACTTTTTCCGCCGAGGGCGAGACCGTCAGTGTACAGGAGATAAAATACGGCAGCGACACCGGCCGCATTCAATATCCCGAAATTCCCGCCAAGGAGGGACATTTTGGGCACTGGCCGGAAATAGGGGAGGGAACGGTTTCGTCCGATATTGAACTCGTGTGCGAGTACACTCCCTATATAACGGCGATATCCAGCACGGAAAAGGAGGGCGGTCTGCCCATCGTTCTTGCCGAGGGCAGCTTTACCGACGAGGCGGAGATACACGCCGTAAGGAATGGGGACATATACAAAATTGAACTGACAGGCACAAGCTTTACAGACCGGGACGGCCTTACCCTGCGTCTTTTGGACACATCCGGCGGCAAGTTGTACAATAAGGCCGTCATTCAGGTAAAGACCGACAGCGGATGGCGAAAGGTGACCTCAAAGGCAAGGGGCCGATACGTGGTGTTCGACACCGATGGGCCATCGGTCACGGTGCGGCTGACCCACGAACGGTCGAATATATTTGTGCCGATGCTGATACTCGCGGCGCTGATGGTTACGGTAGCCGTTGTCGCGGCGCTGAGAAAACGAAAGAAAAACTAAACAGACCCTGTTTCCCTCGAAAACAACCATTTTTTAAAGAATATCAAAATCTCGATTTCCCGCGCAGTCACAGGCTTTTGATTTGACAATTTCGGTGAAGTCCTACGCCATGTCACGGACTTGAAGGATTTCGAGAAATACCGTTGAAATGATTATGTAAAATAACAACTGACGCCATATGATATGCTCCTCTGTCAAATAGACAGTGGGGCATATCGCTTTTTTTGTTATGATTATATTGCTTGAAATCCGCCGTTTTCGGCGCAAATATTATTGACAAATCAAAAATTTTGTGATATAATTATATAAATAAATTTGCAGGAGTGATATCCATGAACAAGAAAATTATTTCCGCCGCGTTGTCGGCGGCACTGTTTATCGGCGCGTCATACGTTCCGGCGATTGCCAAGGACGAGAGAGCGACGCCTATGGGCGACAGAGTGACGCTTATAGTTGAAACGGAGGGAGCCCCGCTTTTGGAAACGAAAAACGCCGTCCTTATGGGGGCGTCGGAGTACATGGAAACAGACGAGGCGAAGGAAGCGGAGGCGCGGCTTTTAAGCGCACAGTCGGCGGTTAAGTCCGACATCAAGAAGCGCGTGGGAGCGGATATCAATTCCGGTCGTACATATACGAGCGTTTTTAACGGATTCTCGGTAGAGGCTTACGAAAGCGATATTGAAAAGATAAAGGCCGTTGACGGCGTAAAAAACGTGTACAAATCGGTAACCTTTGAAGTCCCGCCCGCGCCGGCGTCAAACGGCGAAAGCGAGCCGGGCTACGGCGCGGCGATGATGAACGCACAGGCGATGTACGACGCGGGCTTTGACGGCCGCGGAAAGGTTATCGCAATCATAGACGCCGCCTTTGACACGTCCCATGAGTTTTTCGCGTCCGGCGTTGAAGAGCCGACGCTGACAAAAAACAAGATACGCGAATTTATCGAAAATAACGAGTTTAATGTCGATATATCGGCAAATCAGGTTTACAGAAGCGAAAAAATTCCGTTCGCGTACGATTACTGTTACGGCGACGCGGACACATACAACGCGCTGCAAATTCACGGCAACCACGTCGCGGGTATAGCGGCGGGTAAAAACGGCGTGTTTGAGGGTACAACCTTTTCGGGCGTCGCGCCCGAGGCGCAGCTTGTGCTTATGAAGGCCGGGTATGATGACGACGACGGTTTAATGTCTATGGATGTGGTTATTGATGCGCTGGACGACGCGTCAAAGCTTGGTGTGTGCGCCGTGAATCTGAGTCTCGGATCAACCATCGCAGAGTATGCTCCTTATGATACGGCCACGGAAAATATGCGCAAAGCGGGCATCGCGGTTGTATGCTCGGCGGGTAACTCCGACAGATACGAGGAAACGACTGATAATCCCGACTACATATTTAACAGCATACCGGCGTCGGTCTCCGCGCCAACGTCGGTCGCGTCGCTTGACCCGAATAAAAAATGGGTCTTCACCAGTGACTTTACGCTGGGCGGCGGTGAAAGATTGAGCACACCTCTGTATATCAAGCTGTTTTTTGAAAAATTTGCGGATAAGTACTACGATTATGTTTGCGGCGATACTCTGGCCGATTTTCAGGCCATGGGCGATATCACGGGCAAAATAGCGGTGGTTCCGAACGGGACGGACGCCAAAAGCGGCAAACTGCTTGAAATGGGTGTTGTGGGCCTTATAGTCGTGTCGGAAGACGAACAGATTGGGAGAGTAATTACGGCAAGCGATGAGATACCGGGCATAATGGTTAGCAAAACCGTCGGCGACCTGCTCAGGAGCGCGGAGACCAAAACCATTAAAACCGACAGGGAAGAAAACAAGACTATAGAAGAGCAAGCGCCGGGCATGGCATACTATACGAGCTGGGGCACGCAGCCCGACCTTGAGCTGAAGCCGGAAATTACCGCTCCGGGCACCGATATACTTTCGGCGGGAAATGATGACGAGTACGTAAACGACAGCGGAACATCCATGGCGTCTCCGCAGATAACGGGCGCGATGGCGCTTATGAGCGGCTTGGTCGACGAGAAATGTCCCGACGTAACGGGCGCGGATAAGGTCGCGCTTATGGAAAATCTGCTGATGAGCTCGGCGGATATTGTTTTCCAAGACGAGGAGAAGACGCTCCCCGAGTCGCCGAGACGGCAGGGCGCGGGTCTTGCCGACCTTTCGGACGCCTTGACGCTCCCCGTAATATTGAAGGGCGACACCGGCAAGTCGAAGCTCAGCCTGAGGGACCGGCTTGACGACAATATAACGCTTAAATTCACGGCGGAAAATCTGACGGGTGAGGATGTAACGTACGACAGTATTAAAATATATGCCTTCACCGACAATTATGAGGAGCGGGACGGTAAAAACATGATCACCGACTCCGTGCCGCTTGAATTTGAACCCGCCGCCGATAATCCCGAGAGCGTGACAATACCCGCGAACGGAGAAAAGGAAATAACGCTTAAAATAACGCTTAACAGTGAGCAAACGACTGCTAACAAAGAAATTTTCACAAACGGCTTTTGGGTTGACGGTTATGTCGTTCTATCGTCAAGGGACGGCTCGGTGACGGAGGCGAGTATGCCGTACACCGGCTTCTACGGCGATTGGACTGCGTTTGACGCCATGACTCCCTCGTATTTCGAGGAAGGCGGCGGCAAGGAAAACGGCGGCTTGATGGCATCAGACGTCATGCTTGGCACAAATGTGTTTGTTTCCGATGACGCGCCGGACAGGAACGAATACGAAAGCGAGGATTATGTCGGCCTTTCAAACAGCATTGATCTTGAATATAATATAGAAATTCGTATGCTGCGTTCACTGTGCGACGTCACCACAACGGTTAAAAATTCAAACGGCGATATTATCATTACGGAGCCGGCGTATATGGGACTGTCGCGTAAGGAGGATTATATGGACTTTGTTCCGATTGGTGCGGGAGACTTGCCGGACGGCGACTACACTGTGACGGTATCGGGCACTCTCGCCTATGACAGCGAGCGGAGCAGGACCGAGGAAAAGACGTATAAATTCTACGTCGATTCCATTGCGCCCAAGATAAAAAATCCGAAAATTTATGAGGAGGACGGAAAAATCTACGCCTCGTTTGAGGCGAGCGACGATCGCTATCTGATGGGCGCCGCGGCGCATGACGCGAACAGCAAAACGGTTACCGTGCCGGTGAAAGCCGAGAAGGAAACGGTAATAAAAATGGATATAACCGGCATGGACATGGAAAGCCTTGAGTTTTCCGTCAGCGATTACGCTTTTAACGAAAATGAGTTCACGATCGGCACGGTAAGCGCGGAAATCACGGACAGTGTCATAGACGGCGAAAGCGCCGCGTTTATCGCGAACGTTACGAATATGGCGGCCGACGCGGACGCGGATATTATAATGGCGCTGTATGACGGCGGCGGCAGACTTGTTGGCGTGGATATGCAAAACGCGTTCCTTGAAAGCGGAGAGAGAAAAATGTTCACATTCGATTTTAACGGTATATCGGAGATAGCGGACGTGAAGCTGTTTGTTTGGGAGCATGGGAAAATGATGCCGCTGGGAGCGGTAGGAGTGATAACAGAAGAAGAACATCCGGAGGATCGCGGCTGACGCGTCCAAAATAAAAAATGCCGTAAAAGCAAGGAGAACCGCCTGCTTTTTACAGAGCGATTTTGTGGGCTTGAGCACTGAAAGCCGCGTCCTTGAGCCGAGCCGTTATCGCCTCTGCAATAACAAAATCCCCGGAGAGTGAGGGAACTCTCCGGGGTATATTTTATGGGTTTTTGACCCTTATTTTTATTGCAGCGTTACTTCCTTTGCCGGGCAGAGGGGCCGCATGGACTCAAGGCTCTCCCATGCAAAGACCTTGACAGTTTTCACGCCCTCGGCGGGGAGCAGAGCGGAGCCGGCCACCACATCGGCCTTGCCGACGTAATTCCCATCCGCGCCGTAACTCACGGCCACCAGCGCCGCCGTATGTGGGATGTTTTCGGCCTCCACCGCAATGTCCAAATTTCCGGTGTTTTCGTCAACGGTCGCCGTCGGCGCGTTTATCTCCGGAATTTCTGGCCCAACGGGAACGTCCGTCCCTGTACTGTTGTAGTGGATGTCGGCGTTGAGAAGGCAGTCATTGCCGTAGTCAGTGATATTAATATTTACCCAATCCTCTTCACTGCCGGTATAGTATACATCCGTGAGGCTGTCGCAGTTTGCAAACACACTATGGCTAATGCTTGTCACACTGTCGGGAATAGTGACGCTCGTGAGACTGAGGCAGTTCGAAAACGCATAGGTATAAATGTATGTCACGCTTTCGGGGATATCATAGCATGTCCGGGAATTTCCGACCGGGTATTGCATTAGTGCTGTCATTTCCTTATCAAATAACACTCCGTCCCGGCTCGTATAATGAGCGTTGTTGGTATCGACGTCTATAGACGTGAGGTTATCGCAGAACGCAAACGCTCCTTCGCTTATGTCAGTTACGCTGTCGGGGATAATGACGCTCGTAAAGCCGATGCAACCGTTAAACGCATCACGTCCAATGCTCGTCACACTGTCCGGGATAGTGATACTTGCGAGACTGAGGCAGTCCGAAAACGCATAGTTGCCAATGCTTGTCACGCTATCGGGAATGTCATAGCATGTTCGGGAATTCCCTACCGGGTATTGCATTAGTGCTGTCATTTCCTTATCAAATAACACTCCGTCCCGGCTCGTATAATGAGCGTTGTTGGCATCGACGTCTATAGACGTGAGGCCATCGCAGAACGCAAACGCACTTACGCCTATGTTCGTCACGCTGTCAGGGATAGTGATGCTCGTGAGGCCGCAGAACTCAAACGCATCACGTTCAATGTTTGTCACGCTGGTGGGGATAGTTATGCTCGTGAGGTTGGTGCAGCTATCAAACGCACCGAAGTCTATGCTGGTCACGCCGTCAGGAATGTTTACGCTCGTGAGGGCATCGCAGTAAGCGAATGTATAACCGCCAATATTTATCACATTGTCGGGAATATCCACACTCACGAGGCTGTTACAGCCGGCAAACGTCCATGTACCAATGTTGGTAACGCTGTCAGGAATGTTTACGCTCACGAGGGCATCGCAGGTGTAAAACGCATAAGAACCAATTCCAGTCACGCCGTCAGGGATATCCACGCTTGTGAGGCCGGTGTGGCCGTAAAATGCGTAGCCGCCAATTTTCGTCACCGGCTTACCGTCGATCTCATCGGGAATAACGAGATTTGAAGCGTCGCCGTTGTAGCCAGCGATAATCACCTCACCGTCATACACTTCGTATTTCAGTCCGTAGTCGGTCTCCTCCACCTCCGCCAGCGCGACCCCAGGTAATGCGGCTACCGCCATTGCCGCGCACACCAGCACGGCCATCAGTTTTTTGAATTTGTTCATGTGTTTGTCCTCCTTGCGTTTTATTCGGCGCACCGTGGTCGTCGCGCCCTACGTTCAATTTGTCCCATAAAAAATGTGCCGCCCATCAGAGCGACACATAAAAAATACATCAATCCGATTTGCTGCGACACAAATCTGCTTAGCTGAATAAGGCGTACCAGAAGGAGCATGTATTTTTATCAAATGTTGACAAAAATACACGCCTTAATTCAGCTTAAAAGCAATATTAATTTGTGTCGCAAATGTATTCTACCACATATCACCGGATAATGCAAGTGTTTTTTATACGAATTTATAATAAAATTTTTTCATGTCAACGCCCCCGGTGTCGCTCCGGCCCGCCGCGTGATTTTCTCACGCAGCTTTTCCTTGACAAAACATGGATTTTATATTATAATTAAATCAACGGCAGCTTATACATTGCGATAAAAGAAAGGTTGATTTAAATGATGACATTTGTCATTGGCCTTGCCATTCTATTGATAGGCGGCGCCCTGTACGGAAGGGTTTGCGAAAAAGCTTTCAGGCCCGATGACAGAGAAACGCCGGCGGTGAGGCTAAACGACGGCATTGATTTTGTACCTATGAAAAAATGGAAAAACTCGCTTATTCAGCTTTTGAACATCGCCGGGACGGGGCCGATTTTAGGCCCGATACAGGGCATACTTTTTGGGCCGATAGCCTTCCTGACCATACCGGTGGGCTGTGTGATAGGCGGTGCGCTTCATGACTATATGTGCGGCATGATCTCCGTGCGCAACGACGGTGCGCAAATGCCGTCGCTCATACGAAAGTATCTCGGCAAATACACCTATCCTGTCTACAATATTTTCGTGTGTCTCACAATGCTGCTTGTGGGGACGGTGTTTATTTACACTCCGGGCGATATTTTTATAACACAGATATTAAAAGCCGATAACGGCGCCGCCAATCCGGTGGTGTGGATCGTATATGGCGCCATATTCACATATTATATAATCGCCACGCTGTTCCCCATTGATAAGATAATCGGCAGGATTTATCCGATTTTCGGCGCTATGCTCGTACTGTCCGCCGTAGGCGTGTTTGCGGGCTTCCTTATAAAGGGATATCCTCTTGACGAAATATGGGTCACGGGCGTGAGCGGCCTCCATCCGGAAGGGCTGCATTTTATGCCGGTGTTCTTTGTGACGGTTGCCTGCGGAATAGTCTCGGGTTTTCATTCTACTCAGGCCACGCTCATCTCCCGCACGATGCGGAGTGAAAAAGAGGGGCGCATGACGTTTTACAATATGATGATAGCCGAGGGATTTATCGCTATGATATGGGCTGCGGCGGCCATGGGCGTTATGAAGCTCGGCTTTGCCGGTGCGGAAACAAGCCCCACCGACGTTGTGGGTATTGTGGCCGGGAACTTGCTCGGCAAAGTGGGCGGCGTTATAGCGCTTATCGGTATAATCGTCCTCCCGATAACATCGGGCGATACGGCGCTCCGCTCGCTGAGGCTTATAATTTCGGAAGCGTTAAAAATAGACCAGTCCAAAAAAAGGAACCGGCTCGCGGTCTCGGTAGTAATATTTACGGTCGTAGCGGTGATTTTGGTGTTTGCTAAATTGAACGCGGGCGGTTTTAACGTGCTTTGGCGTTATTTCGCATGGGCAAATCAGACGATTGCCGTATTTGCGTTTGCGATGATAACGGTGTATATGATGCGACATAAGCAGCCGTTTATAATGTCCCTTGTGCCGGGTATGTTTTATATGTTCGTTATCTCGAGCTTTATATTAAACGCGGTCATAGGCTTTAATCTCCCATGGACGGCCAGCTATATTATCGCCGGAATTCTTACCGTATGCTATGCCGGGGCGCTGATACGGTACGGGATATTTGGTAAAAAAGACGCAAGGCGATAGGGATACGATAAACAGAAAGACGGCCGCCGGAATATACCGGAACGGTCGTTTTTTGTAACCTGATTTTCCCCGCGAATGTAAAATCCGTGGGCGCGTTATTCTCCGTTCATCTCGCCGACAATGCTTAACGAATATAAATTCCTTTCGGTAAGTTAGGTTTGACAACTATATGTATAACACACCCGTTGACCGCACACAGCTCCCCAAAATTTGTTTAAAATTAATGTTGCAAAGATCTCCGTCTTGTGCTATAATATATGCGTTATGCGAAAAATCTGACGGGAAGTGTACATACTATGGAAGCATACGAGATTTTCAGGGATCTGGCCATAATAATTCTGGCGGCAAAGGTGTTCGGCGTCATAGCCGGAAAGTTCCGCGCCCCGCAGGTAGTGGGCATGATCATCGCCGGAATAGTTATCGGCCCGAGCGTGCTGGGGTTGGTGAAGCAGAGCGATTTTATTCTCCAGATGGCGGAGATAGGCGTAATGCTGCTGATGTTCGTGGCCGGTTTGGACACCGACCTGAAGGAGCTGGTCAAAACCGGCCCGGCGGCTTTTGCAGTGGCCTGCGCCGGTGTTTTCGTGCCAATGGCGGGTGGCTGGCTGCTGTACAGCTTTATGTACGGCTTTTCGCCTCTCGGCAGCCTTGACTTCTACAAGGCGCTGTTCATCGGCGTCATAATGACGGCCACCTCCGTTTCCATCACGGTACAGGCTCTGATGGAAATGGGCAAGCTCCAGACCCGCGTCGGCACTCTGATACTAAGCGCCGCCATAATCGACGACGTTATCGGCATCATCGTCTTGACCTTCGTTATAGGCTTCCGCAACCCTGACTCCCACCCGGCAAGCGTGATTGTGAATACCCTGCTGTTCCTGGCCTTCTGCGCGGCCTTCGGCTTCGCCTTCTACTATCTGTTCAAGTTCCTTGACTCCAAGTACGAGCACCGCCGCCGCATCCCCATACTCAGCCTCGCCATGTGCTTCGGCTTCTCTTATGTGGCGGAGCATTACTTCGGCATAGCCGACATAACCGGCGCCTATGTGGCCGGTATAGTGCTGTGCCATATCCGTGACAGCAAGTACATCGCCGAAAAAATGGACATAAGCAGCTATATGCTTTTCGGCCCCATATTCTTTACCAGTATCGGACTCAAAACCACTCTTTCCGGCTTTGACGCGGGACTGCTGATTTTTTCCGTCGGCTTCGTGCTTGTGGCCATGATTGCCAAGATAATCGGCTGCGGACTTATGAGCAAGGCCTTCGGCTACAGTTGGTCCGACTCGCTTAAGGTTGGTCTCGGCATGATGACAAGGGGAGAGGTGGCCCTCATCGTGGCGCAAAAGGGCCTCACTCTGGGACTTTTGCAGGAAAAGTATTTCACCGCCGTAATTTTACTTATCGTTATTTCATCTGTATCCGTGCCGATTTTACTTAAGCTGGTTTATCGGTACGACAAGAGATAAATATATATGTGATACATAATAAAGGAGCCGTAAAGAAAGTTGCTATGTAACATGGAGGCACGGGGGCCGGCCGAAAAAATCGTGCAGAACGGCGTCGTCGCAAGCCTCGCTTCGCTTGCGGCGACTTTTTATGCTTCGCAAAAAAGCCACCGTTTGGCTCGTTCGGCTGCTCCTCCTTTTCCCACAAACAACTTTGTTGTTTGTGGGGAGTGGTGGCGTCAAACTCGCAAAAGGTTGGTAGCAAGCGTAGGCGTAATGAGGGCGGCTTACCCGCCCGAATAGCCGGAGCGCCGCGTGACCTTTTGCGAAAAAGGAGGGGCAAGCCCTCGTGCGATGGCATTTTTGTAAAAAATGTCGGAGCATAGACGGGCTTTGCCCCGACGCCGCCGAGGGTAATTTTCGTTCGTAGTTCAAGGGCATAAAAATAAGAAAATTCGCTCGTTAGGGCGAATTTTCTACATTATGCAATTATTTTATTTTTAATGATTGGTTATATAACATTCAAATTTACTTTAAATTAAGTCATTTAACCCTTGAACGATCTGCGCCATTTTTTTACGGCCCCCTTTATTATGTAAATCTCATAAAAAGTCTCCGCCTTTGTTGTGCAAAAAAATAATAGAAAAGAATACCGGTATGTAATATAATTGATATGATAAAATTTACGATTAAGGTGAGATATTATGAGTATAAGTATAGATCGGCAAACGGCTATAAAAAGCATAAAAATTGCTTTGGGCAGCGGAGCCGCAATAATACTCGCGGGCATTTTGGGGCTGGAATACGCCACTTCCACAGGTATAATAACTCTGCTGACCATTCTCGATACTAAAACCGACACACTGCGTTTGGCGGCACACCGTCTGATGTCCTTTGCCCTGAGTATGGCGACGGCGTGGCTGGTGTGCAAAATACCGGTTCACAACACCCTTCATTACTGTATTTTTCTGTTGATTGTTGTGGAGATCAGTTATCTTTTAAAGTGGGACGGCTCCATATCCACAAATGCCGTGTTCGGAACCCATATATTTATTTCAAACGAGGTCGCCGCTGTGACCGGTCAAGTCCTGATGAACGAATTTGGACTGCTTATCATCGGTACGCTGATGGCCATGCTCATGAACTGGAAAATGCCTGACCTTGAAAGGGAGATAAAGGAAGACATATCGTATGTGGAAAAGGAGATAAAGCGGCTCTTCGGCAGCATCGTTCAACACCTGTCGGAAAAAAGTGAACTCGATAAGACCTATGACGGCGTGCTTAAGCTCATCGAGCGCCTCGACGGCTCGGTCAATTTGGCGGCGAATAACCTGAGCAACACGGACAACGAGTATTCCGAAATCTATCTTGACTATTTCCTCATGCGTAAAAACCAGTGCTCCATTCTTCAGCATCTCATAAGGAGCTTTAAGTCCATAGAAGGTGAGATCCCCGATGTCTTGCGGCCTGCTGTGGATTTTTTAAACGAACTGGCGGAGAATTTTTCGGTGACGGCGGACGCCGACGAGCAGCTTTCCCGGCTCGAAACCGTTATGGGCGGATTTAGGTCGTGCCCCCTGCCGTCCACACGGGAGGAATTCGAGACCAGAGCCACACTGTACCACATAATGAACGAGGCGGAGGAGTTCATTAAGCTGAAGCGTAACTTCCGGCGTCGGACAGGGCCGGATAAAATGAGGTTGTTTAAGTAAACACTGAATAAATAGCGCCTACGGCTCAGAACGACGCTTGACGGCCAAATTTCCCCGATACCGCGTCAAAAATGCTCGAAATACACCAAGTATTTCTGCGCTTTTTTCCTTGTCTCGAGAAAATTATGTCTCGCCAATCGCCGCACTGTATTTAATCAGTATTTACTTAAGTAGAAATACTTGATAAAGGTCGGCGTTTGTGATATAATGACAGAAAGAACTTTTGTCAGGTGATGTTTGATGGATGTTAAGGCGAATGATTTTTCCAAAGGCTCGGTGAAACGGCTTATACTTGTTCAGGCCCTGCCGCTGACGCTGGCCCAGACGGTTCAGCTTTTGTATAATATTGTTGACCGCATTTACATAGGACATCTCAAGGACGTGGGGGATATGGCGCTGACCGGTTTGGGGGTAACCTTTCCGGTTATTGTGCTGATAGCGGCTTTCACCAACCTTTTTGGCGTCGGGGGAACGGCTCTCTTTTCCATTACAAGGGGAAGAGGGGACGATGAGGAGGCCGAGAATATTCTTGGCAGCGCCTTTGTGATGCTTACCGTCGCCTCGGTCATACTCTTTGCGTTCAGCTACTGTTTTCGCCGCCCGATACTGTTCCTTTTCGGCGCCGGCGAGGAATCATATTTTTATGCGGATCCGTATCTGAAAATTTACCTGTTTGGCACGTTTTTCTCAATGATCTCCACAGGCCTTAACGGTTATATAAATGCCCAGGGCTTCCCCAGGACGGGTATGCTGACCACGGTGATTGGCGCTATGATAAATATAGCGCTCGACCCTGTGTTCATTTTCGGCTTCAAGATGGGTGTCGGCGGCGCGGCCCTCGCTACCGTGATAAGTCAGGCGGTATCGGCTTTGTGGGTGCTGCGTTTCCTCACCGGCAAAAAGGCCATACTGCGGCTCAGATTTGACAGAATGAAGCCGCGGATCGGCCGCACACGCAAAATCCTCGCTCTCGGCTTGCCCGGCTTCGTTATGCAGGGCACCAACAGTCTTGTTCAAATAGTCTGCAATAACCAGCTGCAAATTTACGGCGGCGAGCTTTATGTTGAGATAATGACCATAATCAACTCTGTGCGTGAAATTCTCTCATTGCCCATCAACGGCATCAGCTCCGGTGCGCAGCCTGTCTTGGGATTTAATTACGGGGCCGGAGAACATGGGAGGGTAAAGGAGGGTATACGTTTTACCGCGGTTCTCGGCGTTGTTTACACAGTTCTCGCATGGCTTGTTGTAATGCTCATGCCCCGGTTCATGATCGGAATTTTTGCGGACGGCGCCCGAACCGTTGAAATAGGGGCAAAAATGCTGAACATATATTTCTTCGGGTTTTTCTTTATGGCTTTCCAATTCGTGGGACAGAGCAGCTTCCAGTCTTTGGGTAAGGCGAAGCAGGCGATCTTTTTTTCACTGTTTCGCAAGGCTGTAATCGTTGTGCCGCTCACGCTTTTGTTACCGGCTAAAGGTCTTGGCGTTGACGGTGTGTTCCTGGCCGAACCTATTTCAAATGCCATCGGCGGTCTTGCCTGCTTTGTGACAATGTGGCTGACGATATATCGCAAACTTTGATGCCCCAAATATCCGTAACGTATACAAATATTCCATTCATGTATCCAAACAGTACATTTTACGACAATATAGTATTGACATCAACCACAAAATGTAGTATAATAATTTTAGGGCATACAAGCTGTTGTGTATTTTGCGATGTATATATGAAGTAATGAAGAAAGCGAAGGTATAAGGTATGATTAGCAGACGTGTTGATAGTATGGGACGCATTGTGATCCCTCAGGAAATGCGTGATAAACTGGGAATAACTCATGATACCTTAATGGATATTAATCTCAGGGGAAATAAAATCGAACTAAAAAAGTCAGGGCTTACCTGTGCGGTCTGCGGCAGGAGAGGTGAAATGCTTGACGACACCGGCGTGTGCATCAGTTGCGCCGAAAATATCGCCGCAAAATTTATGGAAGGTTTTTCGAAAGAGGCCTGAAAGTCGGAGAAGCGAGGCAGAATATATGAATTTACTCCCCCATGATTATAAAAGGTCTATATTGGAAATAACCCCGCTCTATTTGAACGAACATGGTCTGGACGGGGTTATTCTTGATATTGACAACACCTTGATAGGCCACAATGTGCCGGTTCCAACGCCGGATGTCATGGCTCTTCTGGCGGAGTACAAGGCTCATGGGGTCAAAGTTTGTGTCGTTTCAAATAACAGAAAGCCGCGGGTAGCGGCTTTCTGTGAAAAAATCGGAATTGACGACTATGTTTGGGACGCCTTTAAGCCCGCTGCGAAGGGATATGTTGAAGCGGCAAGGGTTATGGGACTGCCTCCGGAGCGCACCGCGGCGGTGGGGGATCAGATCTTTACCGATATCTGGGGCGCTCGGCGTGCGGGCTGTTACGCTGTTCTTCTCCGTCCCATTCACAAGGGCGGCGAGGGCGCTTTTATAGCCTTTAAAAGGTTGCTGGAAAAACCAGTTTTATTTTATTTAAAATTGAAGGGTATGATAAAATGAATATAACAGCAAAAACATTACCGTTGGGCGTCATCGGTCATCCGGTCGCCCATTCCGTTTCGCCGGAAATACATAATTTCATTTTGGACTGTCTGGAAATGAATTATTTTTACGGCGCGTATCATGTCCTGCCGGAAAACCTCGGCGACGCGATAAGGGGCGCTCGCGCTTTGGGCATACGTGGGCTTAACGTGACCATACCCCACAAGGAAGAGGTTATAAAATTCTGCAACGAGTTGGACCCTTATGCTCAAAAAATCGGCGCGGTAAATACTGTCGTAAACCGCATGGGCGTTCTCAAGGGTTACAATACCGACGCGCCGGGATTTATTGCCAATCTCGATCGCAGCGGTGTAAGCGTTGAGGGCAAAAACGTGGTCATTCTCGGCGCGGGAGGCGCGGCCAAAGGCGTTGCCGCCGCGGTGCTGGAAAGCGGCGCCGCGCGGGTTCGTGTTGTGAACCGCACTCACGCGAAGGCGGAGAAGCTTGCAAGCGAACTTCACGACCGCCGTATTGAAGCGGCGGAGAGCGCCGCCGGGGCACAGATACTTATCAACACCACATCGGTGGGTATGAAGTCCGACGCCACGCCCTTTGAACGTTTTGATTTGCTTGCTCCGGACTGCGTCGTATGCGACATTGTGTTCTGTCCCCGTGAGACCGCTTTGCTGAGAATGGCAGCCGAAAACGGCTTCAAAACAGTGGGCGGAATAGGTATGCTTATATATCAGGCTGTCATAGCCTTTGAACTTTTTACCCAGAAAAATGTGGGGGAGGATATTATCGACAGGCTTTTCCGCCGGTTGGAGATGAACCATAACATTGTATTGACTGGATTTATGGGCTGCGGAAAAAGCGCCGTGGGCCGGGAATTGGCGCAGATGACCGGGAGCGAGCTCATTGATTGCGACGATTACATTGTTAAGACTACCGGCCTGACGATCCCCGAAATATTTGACAGGGAAGGGGAGAGCGGCTTTCGGAGTATAGAAAGTCGGTGCATCGGTGAACTCAGCCGCAGAAAGGGCGTTGTGATTTCTCTTGGCGGCGGCGCCGTCCTTCGGAGAGAAAATATTGACCTTTTGCGGGAAAACAGTTATGTGATTCGTTTAAAAGCCGATGTTGAAAAGATATTGCGCAATACCTCGGGCGACACGAGCCGTCCGCTTTTAAAAGGTAAGTCCCGTCCCGAGATCGAGGCCATGCTGGACTACAGGGAACCTTATTACGCGAACTGTGACTACACCGTTGATGTTAGTCAGATGTATCCCAACCGAACCGCCAAAAAAATTCTCGATTTGGTAACGGAGTCAAAAAAGTTTTCATGACAGTATAAGGTCATTGTTGTTTAATTACTATATCCGCCGTATAAGTGTGATCGTTGTACCGCGCGGTCAATGTAGCGGTACCGGGGGACAGAGCCTTAACAATACCGTTTTCCACAATTGCGCAGTTGCCGGAAACCACGGCCTCGGCCTTAAGTCTCTCTCCGCCGGGGCCGATAAGAAACAGCGGAAGCATTTCTCCGACGGTCATGTTACCGAAACGGGACGCGCGGCCAATGCCAAAAGGAACGATCGTTTCTTCCTCGATCGGCTCCGTGTCCACAGCCGAAACCGTGTACGGCTCGTTTGCCTGCGGCGTAAAAGTCACCTGACCGTTGCCTGTGATCACTGTATCTCTGTGGATGACGCTGATACGGGCCGGCGATCCGTCGGCGTAGCTTGCGCTTAAGGTTATGGGGATACCGGCGAAAACCTTATAAATCTTATCCGTACCCGGGCCGATATCGGCGCCGCTGATGCTGTAATTTATTACTTCGGCGTCGGTACTGTTCGGAGTAAGACGTATTCGCGCTTCTCCAGTAATGCCCGCGTTGAAGCTTGAGTTAAGGACGTCAATGTACTGCTGTATCAGGAGTCTTTCCCTGTCTGCGGCAAATCTCCTGAAGCTGTCGGTATCGTTGAGCCATTTGTCAACTCTGCCTTCGGCCGGCCCCCAGCCCCAGCGAAGCAGGTCAGCCGCCTTGCCGGCGGTACGCTCGGCGACGAGCCCGTCGACAACTGACTTTACGCCATCCTCGCTCATCACGGTGTCCAAATAGGCCATTGTGCGCTGGGCAAGCCGGTTTCGGAAATCGTCGTTTCTTAAGAGCCCGGCGAAAAATCGGGTGGCATACAGAGGATGACGCGCCTCGGTGTCCGGCTCGGTACCGAAAACGCTCAGCCTCAATGTGTCGTGCCATGGACTTTCGAAGGCAATGTCGAAGTCATGGATCATAAATCTCCACTTGCCGTCCAGACCGTATTTATTCTCATCTGTATTTTCCTCTGTGACGCGCCAGAACTTCAGGTTGTTGCCCGGCCAGTCGTCGTTTGCGGAATATAGGTAGACTATCATGTAGTCGATGAGGTTGTCCACATCCACATTGGCGCAAAATTCGGCGTAAACCTCTGGATCGGCTATATTTTTACTTATACAGAGATCCTGTATGTACCTCCACTGATCCCGGTAATAGCTTTCACCAAGCACGCCTTCTTCGTTGCCGTCCTCCGGGCCAGAGGAATATTCAATTTTGTCCGTGTAGATATTGCCGTTATCAGACAGCGGTTCATAGCTTGGCGGCAGCGTCCAGTCACGGTCAAAAAAGACAATGTCGCTGTTGTCGGCGCCGTAGTGTGAGGCCACGTAGTCGTCGTCAAACTGTTCGCGGCACTCGTACATTCCCCAGTATTCCCCGTTTAAAAACAAAGCTACGGGGGTACTGGCGGCAGTGTCCGCGCGTCCCGCCTCGCCCAGCTTTTGAGCCACGGGGTCGCGAAGGTCGGTGTACTGCCAGTCCGAAATACGCAAGGTCACTTTGGCATATTGGGTTATTTGCCCGCCGTTTCGGTCGGTGTTTCCGGGTATGAGGGGGTATTCCAGGTATTTTCCCTGATCCGGATCGGTATTTTTGAAATATACACGGAGTGATTTTTTGGGATTTGTTCGGGAACCGTGGCCGCTGACCTTAACATCTACGGTTCTATTAATGTCACATATGCCCTGTGTGTTATAATATTGAAAGGCGCCGGGCACCTTGTGTTCATAGTTATAGTTGGAATAAATGCCGTTTTCCGCGTCCCAAAGGTCATATGGTGTGACCGTCAGGTTGACTATGGGCAGACCGCCAAAAAACGGTTGAATTCCGGTGCCCACAAAATACACTTCCGTTTTTACCTCGCTGCTCTGCCCGCCGAGGACAGACACCGCCCTTATGACCGTGCCGGCCGGTATGGAAGTCTTATCCTCTTCACGCCACCCCGTTATGACCTCGGATGTGTCGGCGGTTATCGGTATAGGGCCTATATAAGGATTTGATGAAGCGTTGGGGACGGAGCCGTCAGTGGTGTAATAAATATTGCCCCGACCGCTCAATGTAAGGAAGAAAGAGTCCTCGTACACTCCTCCTTGAACCGAAAAAACCGGAACCTCCGGGACGTCGGCGGAAAACGCCGTTAAAACCAGCAAAACGAACGCCGCTGTTACAAATGTAATTTTTTTCATTCATATCACTTCCATTCATTATCCCTCAACTTTATTATATAATATTTCCCAGAAAAAAGCAAGCCGTTTTTTAGATAATGTTTGCTTTTAAATTTTATGTCGTGATAAGGGCAGAGCCAACGTCAACTGTGAAATCTTGAAACGGCTTCGCTGAAAGGAACTGTGAAAAACTCCGCATCGGCCCGGTGCGGAGTTTTTTCAAATTTGTTTTAAATTGTTTTTGGTTCACATAAGGGGCGCATATCCTCAATACTGTTCCAGAGTAGAAGCTTCAAGCCGCCGCCGATAGGTATGCCGCCGAGATCGGCATTCCCGGCGCTGTCCAAGCTGACACGGGCGGCAACTGCGTTATCTGTGACGGCGATAACGGTTTTATCTTCTGCGCTGTCTCCCGGGGAAGAAAACCGTACGGAGTACAACTTGCCGCCGTCGATTGTAATGTCTTTAAGCTCGAAGGCTTCGCCGGATGGTTCTTTTAATCCGTATACCGACACTCCGGTGAACTGTCCGGCGGTATTGTGTGTACGGAGGCCGATTTTCCCTTCTGCGTACGCGCTGTCGGTGCAGGCGCCGAGCGGGGTCCAGCCCTTATCAGAGCGGATAAAGGCGCTGAGCCTGTCGCCCTGCATATCAAGGCGCAGTGTGGCGGTTTCTCCCTGTATATCAATGGGGCCGTTGGCCAACTCTAACCAATCCCACCCATCACAGCGCCAGATGGCCCAGATCAATCCGCCGTTTTCGTTTTTCAGCTCAAGCTGATAGAAGTGATTTTCGTCAACTATCCGTCCCATTATACTGTAACCGGTATCGTTGGCGGTGGGTATTGGAACTACGGCCCGAATCGTAACGTCGGCGGTACAGTCGACGGTTATTGTGTGGTCGCCGGAAGGGTCGTTCTGGCTGTGTGTTCCGCCGTTGACAGCCCATGAACCGCCGTCGGGCGTCCATTCTCCGCCGGCAATTTCGTCGCCGTCTAAAGCGGCGCTGTCTCTATAGATGCGGATGTGATCGGCGTTAATATAACAGTCTGTTGCCAAAGCGTTTCTGTCGCCGGTTACCCGTACGGTGAGGCTGTGTTCGCCAAAGCCGATTGAACCGGTGTCATAGAGGAGCAGTCCGTCCTGACGGACGTTGGTCCAGCAGTCTATGAAGCTCTCCGCTTCTCCGTCTAACGAGACGGCCAATATTCCGTGATTTGGAGCCTTAGTCCCGTACCACAGGAGCCGATCCCCGCTAAAGCTTACGGTAAGACTGTCCCCGGCCCGGTTGGAATAGTGATTGTCGTTCATGTAGCAGCCCGCCTGAGCCGTCGTCAGCCATCCTTCACCGTAGGCGAAGCGGCTGTCGGTGTCGTTTATATCCTCTATGCTCAAAGGCTCGGCCGTTCCGCTTCCGTAAGAGTATGGCACGGCGTTGCTCTCGGTATATTCGCCGACCGTAATTTCACAGACGCCGGGCGCCGCTCCGTTGGCCCTTACGGTACATTTCACTTTTCCGGTTTGGTTATATCGGCTTTTAACGATGAAACCTATTCTTCCGCCCTCGAGCGCGACAGTGCTTTCGCCGATAAAATCCGCCGGCCCGTCAAGACTGATTGTCACTTCGTCGGCGGCGTAGGGAAGGCGGGTGCCGTTTTCGTCTTGAAGCTCCACCGTCACGCAGGTCATGTCCGTTCCGTCGGCGACAAGGTCGGTGAAGTCGGGGGTAACGGTAATTTTTGCCGCCGCGCCGGGAGTCCCGCGTTCAGCGTGCGCGACCTCGACGCCGTCAATATAGCCTATGGCGGTGAGCGTTCCCGCTTCGAAGGCAACACCTTCAAATCTGAATGCGGGATGAGGTACGTTCATATATAAATTGGGACGAATTTTCCCGATCGACCGACCGTTTACCAGAAGCTCCACCTCGTCGCAGTTGCTGTATACCTCCACCGTATCGGGCGAAGTCTCCGTCCAGTAGTTGGCAATGTACAGCTCGATACCTTCATTTACATCCTTCTGTGAGCGGTAAAAGTGGGCTACGGGCTTATCGAGCCGGAAAATATCGTACATCCCGCTGTAGAACACATGACCGGTATTAGTGTAATTCACCTCGTTGTCGTAGTCGAACATACTCCATGCGAAGCCGCCGAGACAGTAATCATTGCCGTAATAATAATTCACAACATCGGCAAAGGATTTGGTATTTTCCATGGCCTGTGCGTCGGTGGCCCATGGAGTATTAAAGCCGTCGGTCCAGTGCTCCCATGAGTGTTCGCTGGAAATGAAGGGCTTAAACCGGGGCTCTTCGGGATATATGTAGTTGTCGCAGAAGATGTCCTCGATCATTTCCGTGCTGTCATAATTCTCTCTCCTGCGGACGCCGTGAGTTGGCCTTGTCGGGTCGAGAGCTTTTGCCAAGCTGTTGGCGGAAGTCACAAGCTCGGCGTCGTCCCATGACTCGTTTACGCGGACGCCCCATGTGAAGATGGAGGGGTGATTGCGGTCGCGAAGGATCATTTCCTCCACATTTGTCAAGTAAATTTCTTTCCAGGTACTGTCGCCCACGTGCTGCCAGCCGGGAGCCTCCTCGAATACTATCAGTCCAATTTCGTCGCATCTGCTCAAGAAAGAGGGATCTTGCGGATAGTGCGAGCAGCGTACAGCGTTAAAGCCTGTGTCTTTTATAAGGTCGGCATCCCGAATTTGCAGCTTGTCCGGAATTGCCCGGCCCTGCCACGGCCATTGCTCGTGGCGGTTAACTCCGCGGAGAACGAGCTTTTCGCCGTTGAGGTAAAAGCCTGTGTCGGTGAACTCGAACCACCGCAGACCGATTTTCGTTTCAACAGTATCAACGGTTTCTCCGTTGTCGATAAGACTTACCTTTGCCGTATAAAGATACGGATCGTCGATGCTCCACAGGTGCGGATAGGTTATTTTTTGAGTGTCGAAGGTGAGCGAGCCGCCGTCGGGCACCTGAATATCCCCACTTGACGCCCGTGCTGTCTCGGAGCCTTCTTTGTCGTATATGACCGTTTCAACAGACATTGTTTTACTTTCACCGGTGGTGTTTCGGACTGAAACGGCTGAGCGGACAACCCCGCTTTCGGCGCTGATGTCGGGAGCAGTAAGAAATACGTCGCTTATATAAGCCGAGTTTACCGCTTTTAACCGTACATCGCGGACTATGCCGCCGAATAGGCAGTAGTCAACCTGACCTCCCTCCGGAGGAATGTCGGGCCGGCGGGTACTGTCCACCCTTACGGCAATAACGTTGTCCGCGCCGAAATCAATATATTCGGTAATATCAAAGGAAAAGCCCGTGTAAGCGCCTTTGTGGCTTCCAACGCTCATTCCGTTTACATACACGTCGGCCACGGTTGCCACGCCCTCAAACTCAACTATTATCCGTTTGCCGTTATATTCCTCCGGTAAGGTGAAATGCCTCCTGTACCAGGAAACAAAGCGGTATTTTTCTATTTGAATTTGAAAGTCGTCGCCCTTGTGCCTGTCAAGAACCGTATTGGCATGGGGGACGCATACCGCTTCAAAGCCGCTGTCGTCAAGCAGCAGGGCCTGACCGTTGACGTAGTCCATGGGCGAGTACAGCCAACCGGTGTTGAAATTCATTATCTCTCTGTTGTCCATTGCGTTCGCCTCCGTTTGAAATGCCGTAATAAGGCCGAAAAATAAGATCAGCCCCAGCGTAAATTTTAATTTTTTCATTTTATCACTCCCGCTGTTTATGTAAGAGTTTGCCGTTAATTACATATCCATACTAATTATAACACCGAATAAATTTTGTGTCAATCATATCATTTTAACATAAATATGAGAATATTAATATTGACAAGGCAAACAGCCGACTGTATAATGGTAGAAAAGGACGTGATGAAATGTCAAATCGAAACATGATTTTTCCAATAAAAATCAGTATAGAGGAGAAGCTGCCGTATTATTTGACCGGCGTGGGCGCCAACTACGAGCAGGAGGACGTAATACGGCCTAACGGATTTCCAAAATATCAGTGGATCCAGTGCCGGGAAGGAAACGGCTGGCTGTATATGCAAGACAGGCGCTGCGAGATGGGAGCGGGGCAGGGCTTGCTGCTTTTTCCGGGAGAGCCTCATTCTTACCACGCCGTGGGTGGAGCGTGGCGAACTGATTGGATAATGTTCGACGGCGACGGAGTGGATAGTTTTTTTCGCGAAACCATGGGCGCCGAAGGTTCTCAACTCTATTATGTCTCCGACCCGGTAAGGCTTTCCGAAAAGATTGGAAAAATATATGAAGCTTCCGCCGAAAGGCCGGTATCGGCCCCGAGGTGTTCGGCGCTGATATATGAGACGCTGCTTGATATAATGACTCTCACCTCCACTACGGCAAGAGCTTCAATAGATGAAAAATTTAAAAAGCTCGGTCCGGTCATGACCTATATAAATGAAAATTTTTCCCATCCTGTCCAGCTTGAAGAGCTGGCAAAGCTGGCCGGGGTGACGCCGCAATATCTTTGCGTGATATTCAAAAAATTTACATCGAGAACAGTATTTGAATATATTAATTTGGTTCGCGTCCGGCGAAGCAAGGAACTGTTCATGGAAAATCCGGGCCTTACGGTCAGGGACGCCGCTTATATGGCCGGATTTGCCGATGTGAGCTATTTTTGTTCGATTTTTAAAAGATTTGAGGGAATGAGCCCATCAAAATTCCGTGAAAAAATGTGAACCGCAAAAAAATGGATGACCGCAGGCAAGAATAAAAACCCCGTTATGTGGGCAGTATAAGCCCACATAGTTTATGTGATCGGGGTGTGGGCGATGAAAAAATTTGCAAAGGTCTGCTTTTGGGTAATATTTTCCTTCGGTCTGTTGATGGCGGCGGGAATAACGGCGGGCGGGTTATATCTTTCGTTCAATGAGCGCGTTGACGAGGCCGCCCGAGAGGGACAGCGGCTGGCCGCCCAGAGCGTCGGTATTCCGCCCGCCGTCGAGGAGGAGGAACCGGACAGTATGGCGGATATGATCGAAACAGTTCTGCCTTCCGTTGTGGGAATATCCGGCGCCGCCGGATCGGACGCCTCCGTGTGGAACATGGGCAGCGGCGTAGTCGCCACCGAAAACGGATATATAATCACCAATCAGCACGTCGTCGGCGGTTCGGACGAGATCGTCGTCACCCTTTACAGCGGGGCCACACGTAAAGCCCGAAAAATCTGGAGCGACAGCTCCCTTGATTTGGCCGTTATAAAAATAGACGGCGAACGCTTCACCGCCGCCGAGCTTGGCGAGGCGGAGAAGCTGCGGGTGGGAGAAAATGTGGTCGCCATCGGAAATCCGCTGAGTATGCAGTTTGAACGGACAGTTACCGCCGGCATTGTAAGCGCCACGGGACGCACCATAACCGTTGACAATGGCGGCGTCCCCGGATATATGGAGGATCTCATACAGACCGACGCTTCCATAAACCCCGGCAACAGCGGCGGTCCGCTCATAAACTCCGCCGGTCAGGTGGTTGGCATCAATACCGTTAAGGTCACGGACGCCGAGGGCATGGGCTTTGCCATTCCTATTGACCTTTGCCGGCCGGTCATTGAGCGTATCAGAAATCTCGGTCAGTTCACGACCCCCTACGCCGGACTTTACGCTTACACTTCCGAGGCCGCAAGGTATCTGAAAAAGGCGGGCGGTTTCAGCCGGGGGCTGTATGTTGCCCAGCTTGACGCCGGAGGTCCGGCTTTTCAGGCGGGGCTTCGGTACGGCGACATTATAGTTTACGCCGACGGCAGGGAGGTAAACTCCATGCTGGCCTTCCGCCGCCAACTGTTCACTCATCAGCCGGGCGAGACAATGACCGTTTCATTCCTGCGGGACGACAGTCTCCGCGAAGTGACGCTCACACTTTCGGAAAAAGCAGCAGGGCCGTAAAAAAAGTCGCGCAGATCGTTCAAGGGCAGTATGACTTAATTTAAGGCAAATTTGAGTGTTATATAACTCAATCATTAAAAATAAAATAATTGTATAATGTAGAAAATTCGCCCTAACGAGCGAATTTTCTGGTTTTTATGCCCTTGAACTACGAACGAAAATCACCCTCGGCGTACCAATGTACGCCGTCGGGAGGGCTTTCTCGGCGGCGTGAGCCGCCTTCGAGAGCTGATTTTCGTCCGTTCTGCACGATTTTTTCGACCGGCCCCGTGCCTCCATGTTACAGAGCGCCGTTTTTTCACGGCCCCTTATTTGCTGCGTATAAAAAATAATTAAAAAAATCTGACATTAGTACTTGCAAAATAAAATTTAATAGTGTATAATAAAAGAAGTTTAATAAATTTATATGGGAGGAAAACCAATGAATAAGAGATTAATGGCTCTGGCCGCCGCGGCCGTGAGCGGGATCGTGGCTCTCAGCGGCTGCCATTTTGTGGGCAAGCCTAACGAGGACGGAGTCATCAGTGATGCCGAAAGCAACAAATACGACGAGACTATCGTGGCCGAGGTCAACGGTCAGGACTTGACCCTTGCGGATTTCAACTTTATGTATTACAACAACGCCGCCCAGATACAGTACAGCTATGCGTCCATGGGCATATATGATTGGGAAAATCAGCAGTATGTCGGCGACGACGAAAAATATACGGGCAAGACCTACGGAGAAGTTGTCCGTCAAGTTACCGTGGATCAGATGTCCCAGTTTATAGTCGCCCAGCAGAAGGCCAAAGAGTATGATATTCTTGTGGACGACGATGTGGTAGAGGCCGCCGACAAGCAGAAGCAGAACCTTATCAACCAGAACTTTGGCGGCGACGAGGAGGAATATAAAAATTACCTCGATTATTGCTTCATCAGCGATTACACCGTTGAAAAATATATGCAGCGTTCTCAGGTTATAACGGAGCTTATGGATCGCCTTTCCCAGGAGGGTGAAATTTGCGCCGTGACAGATGCCGAAGTTGCCGATAAGTATCTTAAGGCCAGTCATGTACTCATTCTCATTGACGACGACACCACCGACGAGCAGGCTCTCGCCAAAGCGAACGAGGTTGTGGCGAAGCTGGACGCCGGTGAAGATATGGCCAAGCTCATTGAAGAATACGGCGAGGATCCCGGCATGGAGCAGCAGGACTACTATGTGTTCACCGAGGGCGAAATGGTTGACGAGTTCTATCAGGGAACCAAGGCCCTTGGCCCCAACGAGTACACCAAAACACCGGTCAAGACAGATTACGGCTACCACGTTATTTACCGTTATCCTCTGACTAAGGGTGTTGACGGCTATGAAGATGCTGAGTCTAACCTCGTTGCCCAAAAGTTCAGCGACGCAATGGAGCAGTGGGTAGAGACCGCGTCCACCAAGATATATGACGATGTACTTGACGAGGCGCTCTCCGCTCAGCAGGAGGAGCTTGAGGCCGAACAGCAGGCCGCCATGGAGCAGCAGGCTCAGCAGGCGGCGCAGCAGCAACAGGCGGCGGGTTCCACAGATACCGATGCCGCCGGAACGGTCGATACTGCGTCCGACACCGCCGTAGATTCCGCTACGCCTACCGAAGAAGTTCCAGCCGAACCGGCTGAATAGGATAAAAAATTATATCAGGTTCCGCTTGATGCTGCGGGGCCTGATTTTTTTAATTTTAGCGTTGCATTTTATTCCGTTTTATGATATAATAAATTTTAGTTGTAACTTTAAGAGGTGAGATACTTGTATCTTAAACGTATAGAGCTTCAGGGCTTCAAGTCCTTTGCCGACAAGACCGTAATAGACGTGCATCAGGGCATAACCGGCATTGTCGGCCCCAACGGCAGCGGAAAGAGCAATATTTCGGACGCTATACGCTGGGTGCTTGGAGAACAGAGCGCCAAGGCTCTCCGCGGCGGAAAAATGGAGGACGTAATTTTTAACGGCACTCAAAAGCGCCGTCCCCTGGGATATGCCGAGGTCACTATGGCTTTTGACAACACCACAGGTTTTTTGGCCAGCGATTACGCCGAGGTGGAGATAACCCGCCGGGTTTATCGCAGCGGTGAGAGCGAATACCTGATAAACCGCGCTCCCTGCCGGTTAAGGGACATTCACGAGCTTTTTATGGACACGGGTATGGGACGCGACGGCTACTCCATTGTGGGTCAAGGCAAGATAGCCGAAATAGTTTCACAAAAAAGCGAGGAACGCCGAGGTGTCTTTGAGGAAGCCGCCGGCATCAGTAAATACCGCTGGCGCAAGCAGGAGGCCGAGCGCAAGCTGGATCGCACGGAGGATAATCTTGTTCGAGTGCGGGATATACTGACCGAGCTGGAAACAAGGGTTGAGCCCCTTAAACGTCAGAGTGAAAAGGCCTTGAAATTTCTGGATCTTAGAGAGGAACTGAAGGGCATAGAGGTCAGCGCTCTGCTGAATATTATCGAAACAAAACGCTCTCAGGCCGAGGAGGCGGCTGAAAAATATGAGATCGCCGTCGCCCAGCTGGAGGCGGTCAAGGCCGAGCATGACGGGGCGAACGCTCAAAGTGAAGCGCTTTTTCGGCAGGTCAAGGAAAAGGACAGCGAGATAGATAAAGCCAGAGAGGAACTTTCGCGGGTCGAGGCCCAGGCGGCCGCGACTGAAAACGAAAAAACACTTATTGAAAATAATATAAATAACACAAAGGAAAATCTCCTGCAAATTGAGGCGCGGCTTGAGAGCCACGGTAAACATACCGACGGCCTGAACGCGGGCATTACCGCCGAAAAAACCGAAAAAGAAAGGCTTGAGGAGCGGCTCAAAGCTCTGCGGGCGGAGCATGAGGACGCAAAAGAACGGCTTGCGGAAGCGACACGGGAGATGGCCGCACGTAATAACGAGCTTGAGCAGGCCAAAAACAGCGCCGCCGACCTCAACCGAAAAAAGACCGAAGCCCGTACCAGACTTGAGGGTATCGATACTTTAAAGCAGTCCTACGGGGCCAGAAGCTCGGCCATTGAGAGCGAAATCACAGAGGTCAGGGCCGAAATTGCCAATCTTGCCGCCGAAGCCGCTCAAATAGAAAATGACAGGGAAGCCGTGGCTGCCGAATGCGGGGAGCTTGCCGCAAAGCTGGAAAAAGATTCGGACGGCGCGGCTGCGGCGTCGGCGGAAATTCAGGCAAAAAAAGATGAATACAACAGAATAATTTCAAGCATCGGCGAAAAACGGGCGAGACTCAATATGCTCAAGGACATGGAGCGAAGCCTCGAGGGTTATACCCGAAGCGTGCGCGAACTGATGAATGACCACCGCAGCCGTAAATATCGCGGGAGTTTGGTGGGCGTACTCAGCAAACTCATCAAGACCGACGGCAAATACATAACCGCCGTAGAGGTTGCATTGGGGGGCGCTATGCAAAATATCGTTGTAAACGATGAGGCAGACGCCAAAGAGGCCATTGAGTATCTAAAAACTAATCGGCTTGGCAGGGTAACCTTCCTGCCCATCAATACTCAGAAGGGCCGTCGTTTGGATAACGAGGCCCGGCTCATGAGCCGTAAAGGAGTCGTCGCCGTGGCCTCGGACTTGGTGGACTGCGGGCCGGAAATCAGGAACGTGGTCGAGTCCCTGCTGGGACGTACTCTTGTGGTAGATAATATCGACACCGCCAATACAGTCGCCCGTGAGAACGGATACAGACTGAAAATAGTCACCCTTGACGGCGAACTGCTTCAGCCCGGCGGCAGCATTACAGGCGGCAGCATAAACAAGAGCCAGGCCTTGCTCCGCCGCGCGGAGGAGATCAATGTCCTCGAAAAGGACTGCGCGGCATTGGACAAGTCCGCCGAAAATAATGAAGCGGAAATCGACGCCTTAAATGAAAGACTGTCGAAGGCGAGGGAAGAGCTTGAATTACTTAGAAGCGGATTGAGTGAGGCGGAGAAGAAGCTGTCCGGTTTAGACGCCGCCGTCCAACTGAAACAGGGACTTATCGCCGCCGCGGGGGAACGTATTGCAAAACTTGAAAAAGAAAGAGAAGAACTGACGGTATTGACAACGGGCGCGGAACAGGACAGAGATGAACTCAACAGCCTTTTAAATGGCTCCGGCAATCTCGCGTCCGCCGCCGAGGAGCTTATACGCAGGCGGCAGGAGGCTTTTGACAGGGCGGTTAAGGATCGCGAGGCGGCGTCAAAGGCTGTAACGGATAAATTTCTTGAGATCGGCGGTACGGAAAAAGACGTGGAAATTTCGGAGCGCCGCCTTGAAGAATTGAGTTCAAGCCTTGAAAGCTCCGAAGCCGATTATAAACAGCAGGTCGCCGCCGCCGAGGAGCTTCGGAAAAAGATAGAGGAACTCACCGGTCAGCTTGAGGAGAACCGCCGGGCTTACGCCGGTCAGGAAACAGCGGTCTCCGCCGCAAAAACCGAGGTAGAGGCTCGCTTGACGGAAAAAACAGGCGTAAACATAAAGCTTGACGAAATGCGGGATAAAATCAAAAGCCTCAGCGAGTCTATTTTCAGCGTCCAGGAGGAGACCGTTCGGCTTGAGACCAAAAAAACCCGCATGGAAAACGATCTCGAGAGCGCGTCGAACCGTCTGTGGGACGACTATGAGCTGACCTACAACACCGCCCGGCCTTTTAAAAAGGAAATCGGATCCATAACCGCCGCCAACAAACGCATCGGCGAGCTTAAGGGTCAGATACGGGCCTTGGGCAATATAAATGTGGACGCTATCGAGGAATATAAGGATGTGAAGCAGCGTTACGAGTTTATGACCGCCCAGGTGTCTGACCTGGAAGAGGGAAAGAAAAACCTTGAAAAGCTGATTTCCGAAATGATGACGGTTATGAAAAGTCAGTTCAGGGAAAAATTTGAAATGATAAATAAGAGCTTCGGCGAGATTTTTACCGAGCTCTTCGGCGGCGGCCATGCGGAAGTGCGTCTTGCCGATCCGGACGACGTGTTGGAAAGCGGGATCGAGATAGAGGTTCAGCCCCCGGGAAAGCGGCTCCAAAGCATATCGCTGTTTTCCGGCGGCGAACACGCCTTGACGGCGATAGCCCTGCTCTTCGCGCTGCTCAAGGCTACGCCCTCGCCCTTTATAGTTCTGGACGAGATAGAGGCCGCCCTCGATGAGGAAAACGTCTACCGTTTTGCCGAATACATCAGAAATTATGACAAGAATACACAGTTTGTACTGATAACTCACCGTCGCGGCACTATGGAGGCCGCGGACATACTTTACGGCGTTACCATGCAGGAAAAAGGCGTCAGCCGTCTGCTGTCCATGAATTTGGATGAGATAGCGGCCGATGAAGAATATAATTGAAGGGAGAATTTGTAATGGCGTTATTTGATTTTTTTAAAAAAAAGAAGCAGACAGACGGGACGGCTAATGAGCCGGAGCGCTCCGACGCGGGCGTCTATGGGCCCGACGAAGAGGAGTTGGCCGAGCTGGACGCGGCGCTTGACGGGGCGGGCGAGACTCTTGAGGAATTATTGGAGGAGGCCGAGCCTGTAGAGTTGGACGGCGAGCTGCCACCCCAAGGAGCTTATATTCCTGACGAAGAGCCGGAGCAAGAGATCGAATACGAGGAGAAGCCCACCAAAAAAGGGCTGTTCAGCCGGCTTGTGGAGGGGCTGGGAAAGACCAGAAACGCGTTTACCGACAAGGTCGATAGTGTGTTCCAGGCCTTTACAAAAATTGACGACGATCTCTATGACGATTTGGAAGAAACGCTGATTTTTGCCGACATCGGCGGACAGACGTCGATGGAAATTGTAGATATGCTTCGCGAGCGGGTGAAGGAAAAGCACATCACCGACAGCGACGAAGCCAAAGAGGAATTAAAGGCCATAATCGCCGAAATTTTAAGCAGCGGCGACAGCGAACTCCATATCGACACCAAGCCTACCGTAGTGCTTGTCATCGGGGTCAACGGCGTTGGCAAAACAACTACTATCGGCAAACTTACCAACAAGCTGAAGCGTGAGGGCAAGACGGTGGTTCTGGCCGCCGCCGACACCTTCCGTGCCGCCGCCGCCGACCAGCTTGAAATATGGGCCGAGCGCAACGGGGTACAGATAGTTCGGCTGACCGAGGGCGCCGATCCCGCCGCCGTCATTTTCGACGGCTGCAACGCCGCCAGAAAACGTGAAGCCGACGTGCTTATCTGCGATACCGCCGGCCGTCTGCACAACAAGAAAAACCTGATGGAGGAGCTTAAAAAAATAAACCGCGTCATTGAGCGTGAGCTTCCCGACGCCCGCAAGGAGGTTCTTCTGGTGCTTGACGCCACCACCGGACAAAACGCCGTAAATCAGGCCGAGGAGTTCAACAAGGCCGCCGGCATCACCGGCATTGTCCTGACCAAGCTTGACGGCACGGCCAAAGGCGGTATAGTGATACAGATAATCCAAAAACTGGGCATTCCGGTGAAATTTGTTGGCGTGGGCGAGGGCATTAACGATTTGCAAGTGTTTGACGCCGAGGATTTTGCCGCGGCTCTGTTCCCTGAAAAATAGACCTTTTTTGAAAGGAAGGATTTCTATGTTGGAAAACCTGCTTAACGGTGAAGCCGTATTCAAAAAGATATTGAGGATAATCCTCGTGATTGCCGCTCTGGCTCTTGTTGTGGCCGGGTTCAGTCTGTATATGGACTATCTCAAGATAAATGAAGTGGGCACCGAATACGTGGCCGTGTTTTTCACCCGTTTGGGAGCAAAGCTGTTTTTCGGCGGAGCGCTGTTTCTGCTGACTTTGATTTTGTTTTTGGCAAACGGGGCGCTCCTCCGGCGGACGGCGACGGCCAGGGGAGAGCTGACATGGATATTGAAGCGGAAATATTTGTTCGGCGTGGGAGTCATAGTTTCGGCCTTCGCGGCTTTGGGCTGCTCCTCGGGAATGGGCGAAAAATTCCTGCTCTGGAAAAACGCGGTGGACTACGGAACGGAAGATCCGCTTTTCGGTAAAGACATCAGTTATTTCCTGCTTAAGCGGGACTTCTATATTTCCATGGCCGATATTTTTGTCATGATACTTGTCCTGCTGCTGATATATACCGCCGTGGCATATATTGCCATGTATGCTTTCGGAGGAATGGACGGCTCCCCCGTAAAGGTTTTCCGCAGCCGGGCGGTATTCGGTCACTGCGCGGTGCTGGTGTTCCTTATGGGCGCGGTAAAGGCCCTGACCTACCGCTTCACCTCCGAGGGTCTGGTCTACGCCAAAACCGCCGGTGTCACCGGCGCCGGCTATACCGACGTTAAAATTCGGCTGCCCTTCTATACGGCGGCTCCCTATATCATCTGCGTATTGCTCATAGTTGGCCTGTTTTTCCTGTTCAAAGGAAAAATAAAGCCCGTGATAATAACGGTTCTCGTTTTTCCGGCTTTGTTGATAATTATGTCCCTTGTCGGCGCCTTCACTGACAATTTTATTGTCGCTCCCAAAGAGGTCGCCATGGAAGAGCCGTATATCGAGAGCAACATTAAATATACAAAGATGGGGTTCAAGCTGGACAATATCGAGGAGCGTACCTTCCCCGTGACGGAAAATCTCACCGCCCGGGACATTGCCAACAATTCGGAGACCATTGAGAACATCAGAATTACCGATTTACCCTCGACCCTGTCCGTATCCAATTCGTCCAAAAGTATACGCGACTATTACACCTTTACCGATTCGGACATAGTTCCCTACACCGTCAACGGACAGAAGAGCGCTTTAAATCTCGCCCCCCGTGAACTGGACACGGAAAAGCTGCCCGAGACCTCGAAAAACTATATCAATCTTCACTTGCGCTACACTCATGGCTACGGAATAGTTGCAAGCAAGATAAATCAGGTCTCCGAGGACGGCCAGCCCATTTACGTTATCGACAATATGCCCGTTACCAGCGCCGAGGGATACCCTCAGATAACGGAGCCCCGCATATATTACGGTGAAAAGACGGACAATTATGTCGTCGTAAACACAGGCTACGACGAGCTGGACTACGTCACCGACGACGAGCTCACCGGCAAGATATACAACGGCGACAGCGGCATTGCCATGACCGGACTTAACCGTTTTCTCTTCGCCCTCGACAATCTTGACTATAAGCTGCTTATCTCTGGTTATATCGACGGCGGCAGCAGGCTGCTCATCAACCGTAATATCTTTAAGAGAGTAGAGATGGCCGCGCCCTTCCTTATTCAGGATAACGACCCGTATATCCTTGTGGACGAAAACGGCGGCCTGAAGTGGGTTCTTGATCTATACACCACCTCGGACAAGATGCCCTACAGCCAGAGCTATAACGGGATCAACTATATCCGCAACAGCGCCAAGGCCGTAATCGACGCCTATACCGGCGATGTGAAAATCTATATCACCGACCCTGACGATCCCATAATCAGGACTTACGAGAAGATATATCCCTCCGCCTTTGCGGACGGGGAGTTCCCCGCTGATTTAAGGGAGCATATCCGCTGTCCCGAGGCCATGTTCAGCATACAGTACAACGTTTTTCTCCGCTATCACATGACGGACACCGCCAACTTCTACGGCAATTCCGACCTTTGGGCCACACCGAAGGAAAAGTATATGAACAATGAGACCACGGAGATCATGCCCTATTATAACCTGATGCAGCTCAAGAGCTTCGGCGACGAAGACGCCGAGCTGGTGCTCATGCAGCCCTTTGTGCCCGCCAACAAGGAAAATCTGGTGGGATGGCTGGCCTCCCGCAGCAACGGTGAAATGATGCTCTACAAGTTCCCCACGGGTAAAACGGTATACGGAACGCTTCACATTGAAAACCGCATTGATTCCAACGATGAGTTTTCCAAGGAAATTTCTCTCTGGGATCAGGGCGGCAGCAACGTTATCAAGGGTAACCTGCTGGTAATTCCCATTGAAAACAGTCTTCTCTATGTGGAGCCGATTTACCTTACCACCAGCAATAACGCCGCCCTGCCCGAGGTCAAGCGCGTGGTCGTGGCCTACGGCGAGGACGTTGTTATGGAGCCCACTCTTGAGGACGCGCTTAATAAGCTTTTTGGCAGCGCGGAAGGCTCCGCCGCCGAGCCGCCGGAGGAGATAACGCCCGTTCAGCCTCAACCCCCCGCCGGAGAAGTGGAAGAGATAGCCGCCGCCTACGAGGCCGTGGAACGCGCCCAAACGTCGGGTGACTGGATAGAGTTCGGCAGGGCCATGGAAGCCTTGAAAGAGGCAATTTACGGCAATTACAGCGTGAGCGAGGCGGAAGTAAATGAATAAAGTTATAAAAGTAATGGCGCCGCTGATGGCGGTGGTTCTGCTCTGTTCCTGCGGGCAGAAGCCGGACTATACGGCGGCGGTTCAAAACAACGCCACCGCCGAGGTCACCGTGGGCGAGGATGTCTACGCCATAAACGGCCAGACCGTAACGAGGAACGGAGCGGTTTTGGCGGAGAATATCGGAGCCGACGAGGAAAAAATCGTCGTCTTGGGCGGCAAGGTCTTTTTCAACACGGAAGAGGGGACGAAATATATCTCACCGAAAAACGGCAAGATAAAGGATTTTGGCAAGGGACGGGCGATCTACGGCAAAGGCGAGTGGCTGTACTACGAAAACATCGGCCTTTATCGGGTCAATCTTGCCGACGGCAAGCAGGGAGTGCTTCATAAGACGGCTCTTGAATTTGAGGATGAAACCGACGAGGGCATTGTGTTCACCGACGGGGAAAAGCGGTTCCTGCTCCGTGACGGCGCCGATGAGCTGGAGGAAGAGTGAACTGCTGACATTTTTCATTTGTCCGTATTGACTTCGCGGTTAAAATGTGCTATACTAAAAATGGCCGGGGACGGCACCCATAACAAAAAACGGTTGGCCAATAACAAAACAGGGGGACGGCACCCATGACAAAAAAC
>CANRJP010000016.1 GCA_947630975.1 uncultured Clostridia bacterium | reverse complement strand
ATTGACTGACCCAAAACTTAATCTTTTGGGAAAGTCGGCGCGGAATGTCTTTATTTAAGGCGTTCCGCGCCTTTTTTTGACTGCTCAGTTTGACGGCGAATAGATTTCACTGAGCTTGTTCATCTGTGACCTTTTATGCTCGTCCAATGAATGAACATAGAGGTCGAGAGTAATCGCTACCGTGGAGTGGCCGAGGATTTCGCTGAGCGTCTTAAAGTCCATGCCCACCTCAAGGGCGCGGGTGGAAAAGGTGTGCCGAAGAGCGTGAAACTTGATGTCAGGGAGCTGTGCCTCCTCAAGCAGCCGCTTGAACTGACGGCGATAGGTGCGGACATTTACATACCGGCCATTCGCCGACAGCACAAAGGCGCCGTCCCTGCGTTGATTTTTCAGCTTTTCCATAATAAACCCCGGTACAGGGATGGTTCGGAGTGAGGTTTTACTCTTTGGCGGCAGGATTTTCACGGTGCCGCCAACGCGGGCCTGCGTTCCGTTGACGTGAAGTACTGACTTTTCAAAGTCAATGTCGCTCCATTTAAGAGCGCAAAGCTCGCCGATGCGCAGGCCGGTGTACAGACATAGAAGAACCCCTATATCATTTTCCCGCGACAAGACCCTTTCCAACCGCTTCTGCTCGGTAAGCGTCAGTATGCTCACCTCGGTTTTGGCCTTTTTCGGGAGCTTGACCCGCGACCAAATATTCATGATCTGTCCGCGCTCCTCGGCAAAAATGAGAGCCGACTTCAGCACACAAAATATCACCTTAACGGTTGACGGCGAAAGTTTTAACGATGATACAAAAGCTTGCAGCGTTTGTGTTGTCAGCTTTTTCAGCCGCACCTTGCCGAGCTTGGGGAGAATATAATTCCTTATGTGTCCCCTGTAAATCTGCCGCGTCGTCTCCTTGAGATTGCCGGCATTGTCAAGCCAAAAATCCAACCACTGGCTCAGCGTATCGCTTGAGCCGGTGGGCTTTTTCTTTTTTACGGCCTTGTATTCGGCCAGCTTTTCCTTTACGTCCGTATAACTGCGGGCATAGACATAACCGTATATCGCCTTGCCGTTCTCGTTGCGGGTTCTGATATATCGCCCCTCGTACCGTCCATCTTTTCGTTTATATATGTTTTCTCCTCTTCTCGCCATAGTTAAAGTCCCCTTTCTGACTGTGATTTTGACGGCGAATTTTTTCTTGAAAATTCGCCTAAAAGCTGTAGAATGGCTTGACAGCGCGTTATCAAAGTGATATAATCTATTATATAAAATTGTGTCAAAATTTGCACGATTAACTAAAAATGCCGTAATAAAGCCATAAATTTTATCTGGCCCAAAAGATTAAGTTTTGGGTCAGGTTTTTTTATTCTCTCCACAAGCATAGAATCGGCCGTGCCATTAAGTGCGGCACGGCCGATTACTTTACCTAACCTTCCTCAAAATCTTACCATACACCAGCTTCTTCTCCATGTTCAGCCGGGTTATCAGTACCTCCACACTGTCGCCGATCTTGAAATCACCGTCGTAGTGCATGGACTCATAAGAGCAAAGCACGTCCGTCATTTTATCGTACAGCCGACAGAACACGCCTCCGCCGTACTTCCCGACGATGGTAGCGATACGGATAGAGCCCTCGGGGTGACGGGTTTCAATGCCGTCAAAGGGGTGAGGCATAGTCTCCTTTACGGACAGCTTAAGGACGCCGGTATTCGCGTCAAACTGCTTGACAAGAGCTTTTTTCGTCTCTCCGGGGTGAATTACTTCCCGAAGGTCGGGAACCACGTTGTAGCTTATTTCCCTCTGAGGGAGTACAACGTCGTAGCCGAGGTATGACACCGTACACACGCCTCTGCCAACGGAAAGCACGTCCACATCCACGGTCTGCCCCTCGCGGATATGCCAGTTGTTGGCCTCTTGAAGCTTTTTTAGGGCAACTTTGCGCGAGGCCACGGCAAAGCCCGCCTCACGGTCAATGTAAGTTACCACATAGTTCACTCTTGCGCCGCACATAGAGTGGAGAACATGATAGCCGTAATCACGTTCATCAAGGAACACCTCATGTTCCGGAATGATAATTTTTATGCGGTATTTGATGACTATGAGGCATCTGACCTTACGCCGGGCGACCTCTCCGGCAATATTACCGAAGTCGTACATGTCCACGCCGGACACCTCGCCGCTTATAACGGATTGGCTCCGGTATGAAGCGTAAATTCCCTGCCATTCGTCGCGTTCTTCCGGCGTTAGGTCTTTGTCCAACTTAGATAAATTGAGTTCGTTGAATTCCATGGTTCATTCCTCCTGTTATTGATTTTTTGTGTAAAATATCACGCTTTGGCCCTCGATCACGGCAAATTTACAAGGCCGCCGCGTTTTTATGCTTCTGATCTGGCCCTTGACGGCAAGCAGTAAAATTAAGGTTTCTCCGCTGTCCGGCCCGTCAACATAGGCGGCTATGGGCTGTTCGCCGCCAATATGAACAGGGATAACGCAGATTTCCTTCTCGGTTTCGTCGTCCCTGACAAAAAATTTGAGCTTTACCGGGGGCGCGCCCACGCAGAAGGCCGTGACACTGTCCACAAAACTGAGCATAACGTCCATGCAGCGGAGCATATCGCCGTCCGGTGCCGCCTTTGCGGGCGAAATGAGAGCTTCGCCAACCAATTCCAGCTTTTCATAGTCCCCATAACGGCACATCTGGTCTATATATCCGTCCAGATTTTTAAAATATCCGTTGACCTTGCGCCGTACCAGCGCCTCAAGCTGACGCTGATACAAAGGGCCGAACTCGTCCAAAAGCACTTTGATGCACCTCTGATACAGGTTTAAGTACATCCCACGCACCCCCTCATGGAATTAAGATACGGGTCAACATGGACAAGGGTATAGTCCTCGGTCAGACTGTTGAAGATAACGCTCATGACATAGCGGGTCAGGTTCTTCACCGGCCTGTCACGGTTGGAGTGCAGACGCTCCATAGCGCTTTGCAGAACAGATGCGTCAAGTTCGCAAAGCCGGCTTCTGACCTTCGCTCTCGGTAAAACGGCATTGCCTATACGGAAGCTCTCGGAATAGAACAGCCGTTCTATGGCGTCATAGAGTATCTTTCGCTCCTCCTCATCAAAGCTCTCAAGCTGACAGCCGTCAATAATTTTTTCAAAATCGTACTGCTCGTCAAGACTGACAGACGGACTGATGTAAGAATGATTAATATTAGTTTGATTAATATTAGTCTTATTAGGGTGCGGTTTTGGCAGTTCTTGACGTGCCGTTTCGGGATATGCAGACGTGCCGTTTTGGCAGTTCAAGACATCCCGATCCGGCATATCATAAGCTCTTTCAGATGTGCCGGTTTGGCATATCTCAGCTTCCGGCGGCGAAACAAGATGTGCCTTTTCGGCAGTTCTTGAGTTTTCTCTGTTGACATATCCCCGAGCGGCGTCGGGGGTAAGCTCCAGTTTAACGATATATATTTTGTTCGGGGCGCCCCGTCCGCACCGCTGCTCGGCAATGAGGCCGGCGGCAAGGAGTTCCTTGAACGCCGATATGGCCTTTTTGTATGTAATGCCTAAGTCCTCAGCTATCTCCTCGCGGGTGTAGATAAGGTACACCTCGTCGCGATCGTTTATCCAACCGTTCAGCTTGGAAAGGGAGAGCCGGTCATAGAGCAGAGCGTAGGCCAGCTTTGCATCCGATGAAAGCCTCCGGCAGACGGAGCTGACAAACATTGCCTTTGGTATTTTGAGAAAGTCGCAGCTTAGTATATCATTTATTTTGTAAACATTCACTTGATAATTCCTCCAATCGTTTTCAATCCTTTAATATATCTTTCGCGTTTGTCTTGGTAAGGTTAGGGTCAAAATCCATTTCTTCCGGGTCATCCACCCGAATGTTTTCTTCTTTGGTTGGTTCCTCCGGCATTTTGGTGCCAAAAATTGGTACAAGCTTTTCGATGTCTTTTTTCATTTTAGCATCGGCCCGCCTTTCCTTTTCAAGCAGTTCCTCCTTGTGACGCCAATCGGGGATATATTCATCTACCCTTGAATATTCAAGCTCGCCGTAGGCGGTAAGCTCCTCGGGTACTATTTTAAAGGCTTTCAGCGGCTTGTGACCTCTGATAAGCAAAAGACACTCCCTGTTGTCGAGCTGAAGTACCTCCTCCGGATACATAAGCGGACGGGTATTGTTGCTTTTGGTCTGACGGTAACCCGTTATCTCCCTTGTTATGGGCGAAAACATAGGCGTTTGGGGCGACATACTGTTGGTTAGCTGGATAGTGATGTTGCCGCACCGTTTGGAGATAAACTCGCTGGTCATGGTGTCGTTACAGCCCAAAAAAAGCTGAGTATCGCAGTTGCCGACGATTTCTTCCCATTCCTTTATGGGATAACGGTCGGCGAGCTGGGCTATGCTTTGGATTATGATCTGACAGTTTATGCCCCTTGAACGGACAGTAGATATGGTCTTTTTAAAGTCGAGTATTCGCCCTATGTTGCAGAACTCGTCAAGAACAAAATTGACCTCCACCGGCAGGCGGCCCCGCTCGTCGCCGTGTTTGCGGGCATAGTCCGAAAGTTTTTTAAAGAGAAGCGAGAAGAACAGCGACGAAAGAAATTCATAGCTGGAGTCCTGATCCGATATGATACAGAAATAGGCGCAAGGCTTTTTGCCCGGCAGTTCAAGGTCTATATCGTGATACTTGGTTATGGTGTCCACCAGCTTATTCTGGAAGACATTCAGCCTTGAGCCAAGACCGATAAAAATATTTCCCCATAGATTGCTGGCCGCCTGTTTAAAAATACCGTATGGAGCGCGGGCCGGATGATCCAGCGGAAGGCGCTGAAACTTTGCGTCAAGGCTTCTGGCCCCCTCGGTGGACAGCATCCTGTATATGGTGCCGAGGGAACGCTCGTGTATGGGCAGCAGTTCGTTCGTCACAGGATCGCGCATGGACTGGACGTACAGTATCAGGGCAATGAGCAGGTTTTGCTCCGACTTGTCCCAGAAGTCCGCCTTCTGTCCGTCGCCGGAGGTGTTGCGGATAATGACCTCGGCCACGGACTGCACCATATCAACGTCGCCCTCGGTTTCGCCGATGCAGTTCCACCCGTCGGAATTTTCCATGTCCAGCAGGTTAAAGGCCTTAACCACATAGCCTTGATCCTTTAAGTAGCCGGACATCTGTTCAAAAAACTCGGCCTTGGGATCGACTATAACCATGCTCTGGCGGAGAGAAGCAGTTTTGAGTATGAAGGGCTTGACAAAGCCTCTGGACTTGCCGGCGCCGGAGGCCCCGTAAACCATAACGTGCTTGTTCAGCCCGCTGTCCTTACGAAGGCCTATGTAATCCGAATAGCCGTCGTAGGGAGAGCTTTTCAGCCGTCCGAGTATTGGACAGGGCAGGGCGTCGGCCTTGTCGGTGACAAGCACCTTTTGTCGCTCGGCCTTGTCCATCCAGCCGGAGGTGCCGTGAGTTCCCTCGTTAGACACATAAAAATTTCTCTCGTCCTTTGTGACCTTAACGCCGGTTATGAAGGGCATCAGCTTGCCGGTTATGAGGAAGTACATGGCGGCTATGAAGAACAGCATTCCCAGCGATTGAGGCGTGAACACGGCGGAAAAACACTTAAACGGATTAAGCGAAAGGGTTTTAAGCTCGTCTCCTGTGCGGAAGTTGTGCGACGCAGTAAGAAACGAGTTTACAGCCATGCCGTAGAGATACAAAAACAACAGCGTAAAGCCGAGATAGTACCAAGGGTGCGCCCGTATACGTCCGTATATAGCGTAGAGCTTGTCATTCTTCTTCAGTATTTTTTCGACGAAGCAAATAATTTCTTTCTTTGACACTTATCAATTCACCGTCCTTTTTCACAAACGGCTGCCTTTTCATTGGCGGAATATTGCATTCGGGAAAAATTCTGTAAAGGTCGCTTTCCCTAAGCGTTACCACCGTGCATTTTTGACAGCCGTAATATCTTAAAATGTTGAGCAACGTCGGTTTTTGAAACGAGAAACATACTACCTTGGGCATAATGGTCGGGTCGCCCAAACATATTTGATAAAGAGCCGACTGTATACGTTCTGCGTTTAAGTCTATCGCCACAATACATGGCCTATCTTCAAGCATACCGTCGCATCTGCTGTATTTTTCAGGGACAGAGTCAAGACAGCCGAGCGCCCGCGCTATCCTTTTACGGTACCCCCTTACGGCGAGGACTTTTACTTGCATGACCCCGTTGCCGTCAAGCGGTACCATAAGAGCCTCACAGCCCATTTCCTTCAAGGCTATATCAAAGCAATACCGACCGTAAGTAAGGGGGTCACTTTCATTTTCAGGATGGATATATGCCCATAATTCCTCCAAGGTGTTCGCGAACAGTATTAGACGAAGCCTTTTTATCCCTCGCAGTGATGCGACCTGCCCGGCAAACACCTCCTTTTCGTGGCCGGGAATTATCCAGTCGCTCGTTCCTTCAATGTGATACGGGATATATACCGTGTCGCGCATCCGCAGCAATCCGTGGAACCTTGTTCCTGCAAGGACTTTTATGTTACTGTCGGCTCTTAATATAAGACTGCTCACATATCCTGTTTCACTATCCGCAAGCTCCCGTGACGACTTTAAGAACACGTTAATTCCCGCAAGGTAAAGAAGGACGCTCCACTTGGCGCTTATGAGTTTGCGCCTGTATCCCTTTGTCTTTATTAGCGTCCTTATGTCCGACGGGAAAACATAACCTATATCCGCAAGCACATCCTCTCCCGCCCTTGTGAGCTTACAGCTTGAACCGTCGCTTTGCTGCTTTATCAGCCCGAGTATCTGCAAATTGGCTGTTACGCTTCTGCTAAAAACCGGGGCCCTGAACCTCCGGTTCACATCGTCGGGTATATATCTGCAAAGGCCGCAAAGCTTCATAAATTCTATTTCAAGACAATCAAAAAACATATTGCAGCAACTCCGTTCCTATAACTATACAATGGTCTTGGTTTCAAAGAAAAATCACAGCAAAAAAACGCCGTTAATATCAGGGATAACAGCCGTGCAACCCAATTGCTCACGGCATTTTTTAGGGGCATGGTTTACCACCCATAAAAAACGCCTTAGCAACTGGGTTCAAATAACATTTTCTGACAGTTTGGCCATAAACTCCGCTCCGTCCTCCGGCGGCAAAACATATATTTCGCACCGGGGAATATCGGAACGCTTGCTGAACAGACCTATGCTGAGTACAAACTGGCTGTCGTCCTCTATCACCGCGCCCTTGAGGGCGTTGGGTATCATCTTCCAGCCCTTGTTGTCGTTGTCGAGGGCGTTGTGGTTTTTCTCGCCGCAGTATTCCACAATAGCCATGAAAGCCCTTTCAAAATACGGCAGATCATAACCGCAGCCTTTTACGAGTCGGGACACGGTGTCGCCGATATATCCGCTGTTTTTCCGGCGACAATTTGGCAAAAGGGTATTGAGCGTTATGCGAAGCCATCCCTCGGCCGTAACCTCAAGGTTTCCCGCAATATCTATCGGCTCTCCGTCCGGCATAGAGGGCAGGGCTTCATCGACCAGATATTTGTCAAGCGCCGCCCTCGACTTCACGCACAGGCGTTCAAGCTCGCAGAGATAAGCCCCGAGCTTTGCCGACATTGCCTGCTCGGAAACGCCGTCGCACATAACGGCTCTTGACAGACATTGGAGTACATGTATATTGTCAAGCTGTAAATCGTTAAGCGTACTTTTTAAATCATCCATCGGACAGCCTCCTTTTTTCAAGGTCGCTGCGTTTGGTCGTGAGCAAGTCGTACATCAGCGGCGACGCCTTTATCTCAATACACACCTTGTTCCTGTTGGCGCAGAGCAGGGCCTCGCCCCGCTGATTGCGGATCACCTGCATTGTTTCCTCGTCAGAAAGGCCCAAATACTTTTGCACTGCGAAAGCCTCTTCTTCCTCAAGCTGGAGTATGAACTTGATGCGGGAATTGTTTATGACGCCTTTCCCGTATTTGCCGTCGTCCAGTGAGAAAAAGTCGCCAATATCCTGCGTCGCCGCGAACGCCGCCCCGCCGTAGCCGCGTATGACCTTGAATATTTCAAGCACATAGTCCGCAGCCATACGGTTTGAGCTTGCGCCGATAAGGGTCCAAAGCTCGTCAAGGAAGATTATCTTCTTCTGTATCCGGCTTTCCTTAGCCTTGTCCCACACAAAGTCCAGCGCCATGAACATTCCCAGCGGTTTCATGTGGTCGGTCATCTCTGATATGTCCAAAACGATATACTTGTTGTTTAAGTCAACATTAGTCTGACCACCGAAAGCCGAGAGCGAGCCTACGGCAAACTTTTCGATTATGAGGGCGAGAGGCTTAGTTTCCTCCCTCGAAAGCAGTTCCTCGTACAAGTCCTTAAGCGTCGGCATCTCCTTAAAGCCGCCGGTTTCCTTGAAAAGGGATTTGTTTTCAAAGGTTATGCCAAACTTGTTGTACGTCCTTATCACCGCTCCGTCAATGAGGTTCAACTCATTGTTGGTAATGTCGTTTTTTACAAGACTGAAAAATATCATCAGCTTTTGGAGTTTCTCGGCGAGTATGGAGTCTTCGCGGGTGTCGCCTTTGATCTCATAGTCGGTGGAAAGAGACGTTTTGCGTATCTCCATAATATTGATACAGTCCTTTGAGGACGGAGCTATGCGAATATATTTCCCGCCAACCATGTAACAGGCGTCGGCAAATTCATGTCCCTTTAACGGCGCAAGTATGAACACCTGCGTTCCCTGCTGACGGAGCCGCAGAGCCATGAGCTGAAGCAGAAAGGTCTTGCCCGCGCCGGACATCCCAAGTATACAGCCGTTGGCGTTGGAATACTTGTCGCTGTCAAAGATGTCGAGTATGGCGACGGAATAGTTGTACTTGTTGAGTCCGAGGAATATCCCCTCCGGGTCATATATCTCAAAAGACGAAAACGGGAAAGACGCCGCGAGGGAGTCCGTCAGCACGTTCCGCCGTCCCTTTCGCTCTATGTCCGGATCCACTGAGAGTATGGGCAAAGAAGATAAGAAGCACTGTTCGTGCTTGTAGTCTGCGCGCTTGCAGACCATGCTCATAGACGCGCAGAGAGTGAGAACCTCGTTCACTCGCGACTCCAGTTCCTCCACGTTATCGGCGGTTATCTCGATTACCGTCGTCATGTAGTAGAAGTCCTGATTTGCACGGTTTATGCCGTCTTTAAGGTAAAATCCGGCGGCGATAGCGTTATCTATTTCTTCAAAGTCCCGGCGGGTATCGCCGACTTCTCTCATGCGGCTGCGGTTAAGCATAGTTTTCTGGGCTATGCGGGAAAGTATCTTATCCTTCGGCATTTTTCTGAACGTGAAGCTGATGCCAATATTGTCTCCGGCCTCCACCAGCGGGGAGAGCCAAGCCGCCTCGTTTTTGGTGCGGTAGCCGTATCCCGCGACGTAAAGGTAGGCGTGATACACTCCGTCAACCACTATGTAGTCTCGGCTGCCGTTATCCACGGACGAGGGAGCGAGAATATCCAAAACCGATGTCTGGCCCGTCCAAAGCTCCGGTGTAGTCTCCGGCTGGAGCTTCGGGTTCTTTTTCTTAAACCGCTCTAAAAAGGTTTGCTTCTTGCTTTCCACCTTCTTCTCCGTGGACGCAGACTGGGCGGCTGTGGCTTCGCCGTCCTTTTCGCCGGTCTGACGGCCCACGGCGGGGCTTTCTTTTTCATAGCTGTCCTCCTCAAATCTTCCGAATGTTCTTTTCCTAATATCCTCTCTGCTATTCATCCCTGTTTCCTCCTTCATAAGAGTGTATTTCGTCCAGCATACCGCCCGCGAAATTTCCGGGAGCTACATATCTGGACGTTCGTTTGTTTATGATCCCGTAAATGAGGTCGATCAAAAAGCCGTCGTCGCTGATATTCGGCACCTCAAGCCCGCAGCGTGACAAATACCGCTGGGCTTTATACGCCTCATCGGCCAGTCCCTTCTTTATGTCGAAAAAATCTTCCTTATGTCCATCGTAAGCGAGTTTGGGCGTATACTCAAAAATTATGAAGAAACGCTTTTTCACGGCAACATTTTCGGAAAGACCCCTAACGAACTCCATCTCGTCATAGATCATGTTCCTGCATTGGTCGTTGTACTCGTTCTCGCCAAGCCTGTCAAGGCGTATAAGGTAGTCGGAGATGTCCGCCCGCTGGGTCATCACCCTTATCTGCATATTGTCCGGGGCAATTTTCAAGTACGAGGCGAAGTAAAAAATGATGTTTTCCTGCTCGACCGAGCTTTTTAGGTAAAAGTTTACGGGCAGTACCTCAAGAATTTTGACATACCGCCCGTCCTTAAGCAGCACCACGCCGCCCTGTATATCCTCGATGGGGAGCCATGCCTGCGTGCTGTTTTCATAATACTTCCCTATATGGGGCTGCTTTTTTGAAAAGATGTTTTTCATTTTGTTTCTCCTCTGTATTCGATTATTTTTCTGCTCTTAAACCACTTCCACCATGTTGAAGCAAACACCGTCAGCGGGTCGTCGTTAACGCCGATTATGGAAAAACCGGCTATTGGTACCGCGAACACAGCCGAGAGGATTATCTTCCACGTCAGGCCCACGCTCAGAAACACAAAAATCACATATATAAACGGCAGTGATAAAAGCGCCGCCTCTACCACGTTCCTAAGCTCGAACATACCCATGAGCTTCCCGCTGTCCTCAAAATTTGCGGGGATATAGAACTCATTCATTGTCATCGTCCTTTCTTTTTTCTACATTCCTTAAATTCTCTAAAGCCCGCTCCTCAGCTCCGGCCGCCGCAAGGCAGCCCGCGATGCCGACTCCGAACCAAGTTCCTAACATTAAACCTAATGCAAACCCGATAATTCCTGCTGACATGATTTTTTCCCTCCCTTCATTTTTAGTTGAAAAATTTAATTTAAAAAGGCTTGCGGGTTTTGTGCCTGCAAGCCTTTTTATAACTTGATAATTGCTTTATCGCTACTTTTACCGCTACTTTACCACTCAATATATATCGGCCAAACTCGACCGTTATTTCGACAAACTCCAAAACGGGCCGCCGGCAGAGGCGGTGCCTCTGGCCTCGTTAAGGATGATCGACATATCCCAAGCTTGAGAACTTCGTTTGTAGCTGGCCGGGTCGGCAACAAGCACCTTTCCGTCAGCGGTCACGCCCCGCAGGACGATAAAATGACCGCTGGACGTGAAGTGCCCCTTTGCCATTATCGCTATGACCAGCTTTCCGCTTGACAGATGCTCACGGAGCTGTGCCGCGCTTGATCGGCCAAGCATTTCCACTTTCAAGCCGTAGTGCTTCGCTCCCTCGGGTATGAGGGAATGATAGCTGCCGTTACCCTCGCACCTGTACCCGTTGGCCACAGACCAGTTTGCCACCTGCACCGGCGTAACGGTACGTCCTGTAAGCGTGGAGACGGCTATGGCAAGCGAAGTGGGGCCGCAGCCGGCTTTGCCGATGGTGCTTGAACGACCGTACATGGTATTGGCCCACTGTGGGTCAAGCTGGTTAAAGTAAACCACCTGAGTTTCTCCGGCTCCGCCAAGCGTTACTCCGTCATAGTTTTCAAGACCGCCGGCGTCGCCGTATTCGCTCGTGGGGTCAACGAACTGATATTCAAGACCCTCGTGCATGAGATTTGCCCAGTTCTTTTGTTCGTCGGTAAATCCAAGCCCGTCCATTATCTCATCGGGAGATTTGTTGCGTATTTCGCCTGTCTCGCTGTTTTTGACAAAGCTCCTTTTCACGGCATTTGTAACGTCCGTCCGCGATATTGAGGCTATGTCCTGCTTTGCCCGGACGCATTCAATGACCACAAGCCAGTATATGTCGGGATTAACGCCTTCCTCCTGTGATGCGATGACGCTCTCAAAGGTACTTACAAGCTCTCCGGCATAAGCGTTCCGTTCGAGAAGCTCCGGGTCCTGCACCGTTCCCCATGAAAAAAGCATCTGCGGTATGACGATTATGATGATTATGGGTATAAGCAGCATGACGGCAGCCGTAAGAACGATTATGGCGATGACCTTCGGCGGCGCGACGGCCGCGGCTCCCTGTGCCACGGCCACATAATCGCCCGTGGCTATTCCGCGGGCGATCTTGACTATGCCTCCTACGACCTCACCGCCGCGCGCGGCGGTGTCCAATGGGGTTCTCTCACTGTTTGCCTGAGCCATTTTTCCCACCTCGCTTTAATACACGCTTTGACTTCATACGCTCACGCTTTATCCGGCTGCCTCTCAGCGTCTCCTTTACAAAGAACTGATTGTCGGTTTTATGATTGTTAGCGGCGGGGTCATACTTGCCGTGGGTATAGTCATGGTTGATACGTTCGCCGTTTTCGGCCGGGCCGCGGTTTCGGCTGAAGGTCGTATTGGCGTGAACGCCGGGAGCCTTGCCGGGCCTGTCGGACTTTTTATCAGCCAAATGCTCATCTTTGCCGTATTCGGGCTTGACCTCCTTTTCAACGGTTCTTTCGGGAGCGGTATAGTTACGGCTCTCGATATTGGTATCGCCGCCGCGCTCAAAGCTTGTCACTTTGCTCGCTTGTCCCTTGTCGCCGTGACCGGCGTCGGAGGGCTGTGTACTCTTGTTTACAACTGTATTCCCGGTTGCCGAGGGAGCGGAAGCGCCATTATTGATAACCGTGCTTTCCTTTCCCGCCGAAATCGGGGAGCCTCCGAGAGCCGATGACTTTTCACGGGCAGCATTACTCATGCCGCTCTGAGAACCGTGCTGTCCTTGCTGGGCGATATTTTGAGCGCCCGAACCTGCGGCCACAGCGCCGGTTTTGCCTGTGTTTTCATGTGTTGACTGAATTTTGGGTCGCGGAGCGGCGTCCTGATGTGCGGCGGTACGGCCGTCGGAGCTGTTATGCGGCTTTTCTCCGCCCGAAGCGGGCTGAGGCTGCGCGCCAACCGCACCGTGATCAGCCGTGCTTTTCTGCACATTGGAGACATTGACGGAGCTGTTTTCCGAGGCCCGAACAGATACCCCGCCATTGGCAGGCATTGCCGTGGCACCGGCAGAGCCGCCGGACTTAGGCAGAGAAGCCGGAGCTGAACTTTTTTGCTGAGTCTGCCCGCCTGCCTGATTTCCGGCAGGAACAGTGCCGGTGTTTTTCGGAACAGCAGACCGAGAGGTGCCGTCAGGCTTTTGAGCCGTTGGACTTGCGCCGCCGCTTTCCGCTTTAGGTAGATGAGCCGTACCGTTTCGGTTATGAACAACATCGGTATTAGCGCCCGATACTTGCGATGAAGCCGCGGCAGAAGTCGAGCTTCCGTGTACATTGCCGTCCTTCGGAAGAGGCACAGCGCCGTGCCCGTTGTTCGGTATTTCCCCACGAGATGTTTCGGCTCGGGAACTGCCGGACTGAGAGCCGGTAAACTGGGTAGTTGCCGATTGTCCGTCCCGCGTCGTCCCCGATTGTGAGGTTCCCGCCTTTGGCAAGGGAGCCGTTGCGCCGCGAACGCCTGTACCTTGAACGGAAACGGTATCTCTACCGGGAGCCGCGGCCTCCGACGGTGCGCCCGCTCTCGGCAAAGTCGCGCCGCCTCCGTGGCTTTCAAGACTGCTGTGCTGTGATGAGGCGGCATTAGAACTCTGACTGACAGCTCCGCCGCTTTGACTCTTACCGGGCTGCGCGGCTGTAGGAGCATCACTTTTCGGCAGAGGCACGGAGCTGCCTTGCCGCATTGCCGCCGCCTCGGAGCCGTGTATATCCGCAAGGCTTGTATTTGCGGCCGACTCCGCATTTCGGATTTCGGTTCCGCCGTTTGTAGGCTGAGCGCCCGTGTTCCCGCGTCCTGAGGGAATTCCGGTGGGTGCTTTGCCGGCCGACGTTTTTCTCTGCAATGGGGGCTGACCGCCGGACGTTCCCTGCGGCCTATGCTCGGCAGACGCGATCGGAGGCGTACCTGAAGTCTGAACGTCGCCCGCCATACTCGATTGACTGTTTAGCAGCTCGGAGCTTCCGCCGTTAACGGTCGAACTGCTCATATTTGAGCCGCCGTGCCCGCCCGCACTTGCGCCGCCGACAAAGGTAGTGCCGCCGGTTACAACGGCGCCGCCGACGCTCGACGTGCTTGTACTGCTTTCCGAGGGCGAGCCTTCTCCCATATAGTACGAAGCGCCGCCAAGCCCGCCCGCGGCATCTCTGCGAACAGGAGAGGGTCGGTTTTCATAAGGATTGGGCTGCCTGTGGGCGTGCGTCGCACCGCTGCGGTTCTTTTGTCCGCCCGAAGCGCCGGAAGATGCCGCGGAAGAAGCCCCTCTGATGCTGCGGCTGACGGTGGAACCCAAAGCTCTTGCCGCCATGACCGTCATCATGCCGGGTATCCTTGATCCTAAGCCGTCGCCGGTATGTGCGGGATTGAGGCCGAGCTTGCCTATATGGCTGTCGATTTTCCGAGCTACACGGGTCAGCGCCACCACAAACACCAGCCAGATTAGCACACCGCCGCTCGAAATCTGCGACATGGCCGACATTATCAGCTTCAGGAACACGATATTCATTATCATCAATATCATCATGGAGCCGTACATACGGCACCAGCCCTTGAAGATGTCGTTTGTGTTCCTGCTGCCGCCCATGGCAAAGGCTAAAGGCGAAAAGAATGTCAGCACGGAGGTTATGACATAGCGCTCGCCAATCTCAAAAAGCAGCTTCACCATCTGCACCATCAGCACTACGCCGACGATGATAACCAGAAGCCACTTTGCCTCGCCGCCCAAACTGAACATACTTTCGTCCGGCGTCACTATCTCTATTGAGCTTGGCATTTCCAGAAGGTCTATGACCCTGCCGGTTATGGAAAGCCCAATATCGCAGATCTGCCGTGAGGCCATCAGCAGGAATGAAAACACAAATGTTCTTAAAAATATTATCTTTGGATCTTCCGCCTCAAAACCCAGCCCCGACGCCATGGACTTCACCAGCTGAAATACCATATTGCCGATGAGCAAGGCCCAGCCGAGGGCCACAAAGACATTTACGATCTCCGAGATTACGGGAGCGGTGTCCTCGAAGTAGTCCAAATTCATTGAAAGCACGCCCAGCAGTTCGCCGGAGGCGTAAGACATGATCTCCACCATGAGCGCGTAGATCCACTCTACCAAGCCTTTTAGAATTGGCTCTAACATTTCCGCGCTCCTTTATTCGATAGTTGCAAGGCCGTTGAGCAGAGGACGAACATAGGCAATGAAAGCGCCGATGCCGTTGATGATAGCCCATGCTATCCATATTCGTTTAAGCCAGTCCACGCTCTGGTCAACCTTTTGCTGGTTGTTGGAAAGCTTCATTCCCACAACGCACACGGCGGTCATTAGACCGGCCAAAACCGTGCTGATTCCGGCAATCTTGTTATATACGTCAATGATTATTTCATTTGCCACCGTCCACATATCCCTTACGCCATCGTCGTCTACGGCAAACGCCGGAGCCGCAATGAGCAATATACAGAGCGTGAGCGGCAATACGCGGGGGAGATATTTTTTAAGTTTTTTTATCATGCTGTCCATCCTTTCTTAAGTGCGAAGCCGCCGCAGTTATTCCACAGCGGCCTCTGTTTTTTGCATTTATCAATATCCCGTTCTGGGCATATCAATATGCGTATAGCTGTAAATTTTGGTCACCCATCTTGATACGGAGGTTATCCACTGACCGTCGTACACGCCGCCGACGTCGGATTGATTTACGACTTCGGAGCCGTTGGGCAGTCCGGGGATAGTCTTGGCGTACATATAAGGATCCTCTACTTGACTGAATCCCGCGCCCACGCGTCCGAACACGAACATTATCTCCGTGATGTACTCGCCGGAGGCAAGGCCCAGCGCCGCGGGGGAAATATCCAAAGCGTAGTTCCGGCTTGTGGAAAGATTGTCGTTGATAGTCCGGTACTCCTCGCCGGAAAGATTGGTGCGGCAGACTATCTTGTAGGACAGTGCCTGATTGTATGTACCGGTCACCAGCTTCTCGCAGCGGATAGCGGAAGAAACGGTATCACGCCAGTAGAAGCTGTCAAGAGGCACGTTTGAGGTGTTGCCGATGTCCTTGAAGCTGTAGACAACCGGGTTATCGGGCATCACTTCGTTGTATCCTGTCTTGATGATGGATACCCCTGTGTGTACGGACTCGTCCGCCACCTCGAAGGAAACAATCTGACCGGCAAACTCAAGATTTGCGGTCATGACCGTATCATTTACGGAATAATAGGCCGGAGCTTTTGTCTCACGAACGGTGTATACCCCGAGAGCGAGAGCCTTGGAGCTGGCGCGGCCGTTGGCGTCGGTCTGAATTATGTCAACCACGTTGCCGCCGCGGTCGTAAATCTCAAAGACCGCGCCCTCCAGCAGACTTCCGGCGGGGAGGCCGTTTATCTGATTGTCGTCGGCGGACTTCTTGATTATCTGTATTTGAGCCAGCGTCGGGGTGTTGTACCATGTAATGCCCGTGGTCTGGCCGTACTCGACGTAGAAAGTCTTGATTTCCGGGTCTATGGCATAGCCCTGTGGGACGCTGATTTCACGGATATAGTATTTTCCGTCCGGGAAGTCCCTGTCATCGGTGTACACATAGCCGTTTTGGTCGGTGGTGTACTGGGCCACGGGCGTTCCGTTACGATCCGAAATGAGGAAGGTAACGCCGTAAATGCCTTTGCCCGTTACGCTGTCAACCTTGTGGATGAGGAAGCTGGAATTTTTGCGGTTGGTAAAGGTGACGCGGGTTATCTTGCCGTCCTTTACCTCGACGTCATGAGGCTCGGAATCAAGGATATATCCCTTCGCGGCCTTTTTCTCAATGACTGTGTACCAGCCGTTGGGCAGGTCGTCGATGTTGATTTCACCGTCCGCGTCCGTGCGGTAAGTGCCAATGCGCTTGCCGTCCATGTACTCAACATCGAACTCCACGTTTTTGATGGGCTGGCGCGTCTCATCGTCGATTTTTGTTATGCGGAGGCCGCCGATGGGCTCGTTGTAGAAGGTCAATTCATAGATTTTGCCGGACTTGACTTCTATGGTCTGCGGAGTGGGGTCAAGGGTATAGCCTGATGGGGCCTTGGTCTCCGTGACAACGTATGTACCTGTTGGAAGGCCATAGAGAGCTATGACGCCCTCCTTATCCGTTGTGAACTTGCCGTTTTCCTCGCCGACCACGCTGCCGTCGCTGTCGGTTATTCTAAATACCGCACCGCGAAGAGGCTTGCCCGTGTGAGCGTCCAGCTTGTTGATGATCAAGCCGCCCATGGGCTTGTTGAAGAAAGTTATCGTTTGAGTATCGTTGGAGCCGACCTCCACGGTTTGGGAGTTGGTTTCAAGCTCGTATCCCTCGGGGGCTTTTGTTTCGGTTATAACAAGAACCGTCCCCGGCTTCACGCCGGTCAATATGATTTGCCCGTACTCGTCTGTGACATAGTACCCGTTGGAGCTTACCGTCCCGCCGTCGTTAGCGACGTATGCTCCGTCAGCGGTGGTGATGAGGAACTCCGCACCGGCAAGAGGTTCTTTGGTCTCGCTGTCCAGCTTTTGGACTATGACCTGTCCGCTTGGCTTGTTAAAGAAGGTTATGGTCTGCGTATCGTTAGCCGAAACCTCCACAGTCTGAGATGTCGTTTCCATCACATATCCTTCCGGAGCTTTTGTCTCAGTTATTACCAAAACCGTGCCGGGCTTCACACCGGTCAATACGATTTGCCCGTACTCGTCTGTGACATAGTACCCGTTGGAGCTGATGCTGCCGCCTGCGTTTGGCAGATACGCTCCGTCAGCGGTGGTGATGAGGAACTCCGCACCGGCAAGAGGCTGCTTTGATACGCTGTCCAGCTTCTGGACAATTACCTGTCCGCTTGGCTTATCCGCAAACTCAACCTCAATGTTGGCCTGCTCCTCGCCTGAGATGTACACGGTCTTTTCCGGCTCGGTTATCTCGTAGCCGGAGGGGGCCTGTGTTTCCTCGACGATATACGTCCCCGCCGCAAGGCCGGTAATGACTACCGTGCCGTTGACGGAAGTCATATATTCGCCGATAACGGTGCCTCCCGTTCCGCTGACTCCCTCAAAGTAGCGGAGTCTAAACTTTGCGCCCTGCAATACGGCGCCGGTAACCGCATCTACCTTCTTGATTATCAGCGCCGATTTTGGTGTGTTCGCAAAGGTGAATTCCCTGTTTTCTCCGGCCTTAATATATATCTCCTGTACGTCCTGCTCGGAGAGCATATATCCCGCCGGGGCCTCGGTTTCGGTGATTTTGTACCAGCCGGTTTTTAGGTCATACAGATGAATGCGTCCGTTTTCGTCTGTCATATAAGAGCCAAGGTCAGTCTTTTCGCCGGTGTCGGTCTTGTCACTGTTGTAGGACACGCTGAACCTTGCGCCCTTTAGGGGGTTGCCGGTTATGCTGTCCACCTTGTTTATCACAAGGCTGGGCATGGGGTAATTCTCAAAGTGGACGACGGAGGTTCGGCCCGTTTCGAGGGTTACGAGCTTGGAGTTTGTGTCTATCAGATAGCCCGCGGGCACGGACTTCTCTATAACCTCATACACGCCCTCATTCAGATGAGCGAGCCACGCCTCGCCGTTCTCATCGATGACGACGGTGTTTTCCGTACTCCCGTCCGCCAGCCGTACAAGGAAGCCCACGCCCGCTATGGGCTTGCCGGTCAGAGCGTCGGTCTTGACAATTTTGAGGGAGGGCTTTTCGGAGTTAAGTATTACGATTTGGCTCTCTTTTCCGGGGAAAAGCTCCACATGATACTCACGCTCGTTAAGGATATATCCGTCGGGGGCCTCGATTTCCTTAATGGAATACACTCCGGGTTCAAGTCCATCAATAAAAATATTTCCGTTGGTGTCCGTTGTCCTGTCGAGGTATCTGCTGCCGTCCTCGATTTTTGCGATGCGGAAGGAGGCGCCCGACAGACATTCGCCTGTTTTGGCGTCTTTCTTAATTACCTTAAGCGTAGGCTTTTTAGTGTCCGTAAAAACAAAGGTGGCGAATTCGTTGCCGTTTATCTCGATTGTGCGCTCAGCGGCGTCTATCAGATAGCCGTCCGGGGCCTTGGTCTCGGTGACGGTGTATGCGCCGGCGGGCAGCTTGTCAAGGCGTATCTCGCCGTTTTCATCAGTTGTATATTCCTTTTCGTAGCTGCCGCCGATTTCCCTTATGACGAATACCGCGCCGGGCAGCGCTTGCATGGTCTGGCTGTCGAGCTTCACAAGTCTAAGATAGGGTTTCTGTTCGTTGAGGAAAATCAACGTAGCCGTGTCGCCGGAGTTTTCGGTTATCTCTATGGACTGGGGCGTGGAATTTACAATATGCCCATCGTCAACAGAGATTTCTTTGACGGTGTAGGTGCCGGGGGTCAGACCGTACAGCAGGATTTCACCGTTTTCATCGGTTTTGTACTCGCCGATCAGAACGGTGTCACAGTAGACCTCAAAAGTAACGCCGGGCATGGCCTCGCCGGTCTTGCTGTCGTACTTCTTTATCCGCAGGCTGGGCCGCTTGGTGTCTTGAACGATAAGCTCGGACACGGCACCGGCCTTGGCCTCAACGTGATAAAGCTCACCGTTAAGCTGATAGCCCTCCGGTGGAGAGGTTTCCTGCACGGTGTAGACACCTTCGCCGACTTTTTCGATGAGGATTTCTCCATTGCCGTCAGTTGTCCGGTCGAAGCTGTCGCTCCCATTAAGGTTTTCGATGTGGAATACCGCGCCCGATAATCTTTCGCCGGTTTCGGAGTCAACCTTAATGATGCGGATAGACGGCTTAACGGTATTTGTAAATACAAAAGTGGCGTTTTCATTGCCCTTGACCTCTACTACGCGGGCAGGAGCGTCCATAACGTAGCCATCGGGAGCCTTAGTCTCTTTAATGAGGTAGGTATCTTCCTCCAGCTTGTCGAGGCGAATTTCGCCGCTGGCATCGGTGGTGTATTCCTGTTTGAAATTCCCGCCAACGCTGGAGACTTCAAATACCGCACCAGCCAAAGGCTGCATAGTCTTACTGTCAATTTTAAGTATCCGTAAATATGGCTTTTGGTCGTTGAAGAAGATCAAAGTTGCCGTGTCAGCGGAATTTTCAGTTATCTCGATAGATTGAGGCGTAGTGTTGACGATGTGAGCATCGTCTACCGCCACTTCCTTGACCGTGTATGTGCCGGGTGACAAATCATATAGCAGTATTTCTCCGTTCTGATCGGTGGTGTAGGAGCCTACCAAAGTAGTATCGCGGTAGACTTCAAACGTGGCTCCGGGCATGGCGCTGCCGTTAAGACTATCGTACTTTCTGATACGCAGGCTGGGCTTGCGGGTATTCGGTACGGTTAGCTCGTAGGTTCCTCCGGCTTTCATCTCGACATGGTATTCCTCGGTGTTGAGAAGATAGCCCTCGGGCGGGGTTATTTCCCTTACGGAGTATACACCCTCGTTCAGGTCCTCTACTGAAATCGTGCCCTTGTCGTCAGTGGTCTTTTCAAGAATTTCTGTCCCGTTCAGGTTTTCTATGCGGAATACCGCCCCACCCAGCTTTTCACCGGTGACTGCGTCGATTTTGGTGATGCGCAGCTTGGGCTTTACGATGTTCGTGAACACAAAGGTCGCGTGTTCGTTCCCTTTGATTTCGATAACTCTTTCCGCACTGTCGATCACATAACCGTCCGGGGATTGTACCTCGGTGACGATATAGCTGCCCCCGTCAAGGCCGTCGATACGGATCTCGCCGTTTTCGTCGGTGGTGTACTCACGGAGCAGGTCGTTGTCCACACCCTTGAATTGAAACACCGCGCCTGAAAGGGGCTTTTTGCTCTCACTGTCGATTTTGACGAGCCGTGCATAAGGCTTTTGATCGTTCAAAAACACCAACACGGCTGTCCGCCCACTGTCAGCAAAAATTTCTATCTGCTGAGGTGTGGAGCTGGGAACATGGTCGGCGTCCGTGCCAACCTCTTTGACCGTGTAAGTTCCGGGTTTCAAACTGTAAAGGTTTATCTCTCCGTTTTTGTCTGTGGTATATGTGCCTATGTGGGTGGCGTCAAGGTAAACCTCAAAGGTGGTGTTAGGAATGGGCTTGCCGTTCTTGCTGTCATATTTTATGATACGCAGGTTAGGCTTTTTCGTATTAGGCACAACAAGCTCGGACACGGCCCCGGCCTTGGCCTCAACGTGATAAATCTCACCGTTAAGCTGATAGCCCTCCGGGGGAGTGACTTCCTGCACGGTGTAGACACCTTCACCGACTTTTTCGATGAGGATTTCACCGTTGCCGTCAGTGGTGCGGTCAAAGCTGTCGCTGCCGTTGAGGTTTTCGATGTGGAATGCCGCGCCCGATAATCTTTCGCCGGTTTCGGCGTCAACCTTGATTATGCGGATAGATGGCTTAACGGTATTTGTAAATACGAAAGTGGCATTTTCATTGCCGTTTACCTCTACCACCCGTCCGGGGCTGTCCATAACGTACCCTTCAGGGGCTTTGGTCTCTTTAATGAGGTAGGTATCTGCCTCCAGCTTGTCAAGACGAATTTCGCCGCTTGCGTCGGTGGTGTATTCCTGTTTAAAATTTCCGCCAACGCTCGACACTCCAAACACCGCGCCCGCCAAAGGCTGCATAGTCTGGCTGTCAATCTTTAATATTCTCAAATATGGCTTCTGGTCGTTGAAGAAAATCAGAGTTGCCGTGTCAGCGGAGTTTTCAGTGATTTCGATAGACTGAGGCGTAGTGTTGACAATATGGGCATCATCAACAGCTATTTCCTTCACGGTATATGTGCCGGGAGCCAAATCATAGAGCAGGATTTCTCCGTTCTGGTCAGTGGTATATTTGCCTACTAAAACGGTATCATGGTAGACTTCAAACGTGGCTCCGGGCATGGCGCTGCCGTTAAGACTGTCGTACTTTCTGATACGCAGGCTGGGCTTGCGGGTATTCGGCACGGTCAATTCATAGGTTTCCCCGGCTTTCAGCTCAACATGGTATTCTTCGGTGTTGAGAAGATAGCCCTCGGGCGGGGTTATTTCCCTTACGGAGTATACGCCCTCACTTAGGTCGTCCATGGAAATCATGCCCTTGCTGTCTGTGGTTTTTTCAATAATCTCCGTGCCGGAAAGACTTTCAATCCGGAACACCGCCCCACCCAGCTTTTCGCCGGTAGCTGCGTCGATTTTGGTAATGCGAAGTTTGGGCTTTACGGTGTTCGTGAACACAAAGGTGGCATACTCGTCGCCTTTTACCTCCACGATACGTTCGGCCGCGTCCATCACATAGCCGTCCGGGGCTTTGGTTTCACGGATGGTGTATACGCCCTCGTCCAGCCGGTCAAGGCGTATTTCGCCGTCGGCGTCAGTGGTGTACTCACGGACAAAGCTGCCATCGGCGGCCTTTACCTCAAACACCGCTCCTGCCAGCGGCTTCATGGTTTCGCTGTCGATTTTAAGTATGCGGATATACGGCTTCTGCTCGTTGATAAAGACAAGCATTGCCGTATCTCCGGCGTCGCCGGTTATCTCAATGGTTTGGGGCGTACTGTTCACTACATGGTCGGCGTCAGTGGCAACCTCCTTGACCGTGTATGTCCCCGGCAGCAGATCGGAGAGGGCTATCTCACCGTTTTTATCCGTGACGTATGAGCCTATCATAGCCGCGTCGCGGTACACCTCAAAGGTAGTCCCCGCCATGGGGCTGCCGTCAAGACTGGAAAGCTTGATGATTTTAAGGCTTGGTCTTTTGGTGTTTCGTACAAGCACCTCATATTCATTCCCGGCATCAACATTGAGGGTATATTTTTCCTCGTTGAGGAGGTAACCGCCCGGCGGGGCAAGCTCCTTGACGGAGTAAACGCCCTCATCAATTCCCTCAAGAACTATCTCGCCGTTTTCGTCAGTGACCTTTTTGACGGCGCTGGCGTTGGTGACGTTCTCGATTTGAAAAGTTGCTCCAGGCAAGCGCTTGCCGGTTGACGCGTCAACCTTTATCACCTTGAGGTTGGGCTTTCGGGTGTCGGTGAAAACAAAGGTAGCATATTCGTTGCCGCTTACCTTTATAGTTCGTCCGGCGCTGTCCATAACGTAACCTTCAGGGGCGCGTATCTCCGTCACGGAATATGTGCCCTCTTCCATGTTTTCTATGGTTATTTCGCCGTTCTGATCCGTGGTATATGTGCCCTTGAAATTGCCGCCCACGCTCCAAATTTCAAACATGGCGCCGGGCAGAGGCTTCAAGGACTGGGAGTCCAGCTTGACTATGCGGACGCAAGGCTTCTGGTCGTTAAGGAACACAAGCACCGCCGTATCGCCCGAGTCCTCTGTTATCTTAATTGTCTGGGGAGTGGAATTGACGATATGGCTTTCGTCCGTGGCCTTTTCTTCTACGGTATATGTGCCGGGCCGGAGGTCGTAGAGTAAAATCTCACCTTTTTCATCGGTGGAATATGTACCCAAAAGCTCGCCGTCACGGAATACTGAGAACAGTGTGTCCGGCAAAGCCTTGCCGGTCTTACTGTCGTACTTGATGATTTTCAGGCTGGGCTTCATATAATCCCTTAAGGTAATCTCGTAAGTGTTTCCGGCTATGGCGGTAAATTGCTTTTCGTCATCGCTGAGCAGATATCCGTCGGGAGCGGTTATCTCTTTGACCGTGTAGACATCCTCTTTGAGATCGTCAAGAGTTATTTCGCCCTTGGCATCGGTGGTTTTCTCATAAACCTCCGTTCCTGAAGCGTTGCTTATGCGGATAACAGCGCCGGGCAGACGTTCGCCGGTGGAAGCGTCAACCTTTACTACCTTTAACGACGGCTTCCGTGTGTCTGTAAACACAAAGGTTCCGTATTCGTTGCCGTTTATCTGTATCACCCGTTCGGAACGGTCGATAACATAACCGTCGGGGGCAGATATTTCTGTTACGGTGTACGCTCCGGGGTCAAGCTCGTCAAGGCGTATCTCACCGTCGGTGTCGGTGGTATACTCCTGCTCAAAGCTGTCACCCACGCTTTTGATGCTGAACACCGCACCGGAGAGAGGTTCCTTTGTTTCGCTGTCCAACTTCACAAGACGGATATACGGCTTTTGGTCGTTGAGAAAAACCAGCACCGCCGTGTCTTTGCTGTCGGCCCTTATCTCTACCTGCTGTGGGGTGGAGTTCACGATATGGCCGTAGTCTGTGCCGATCTCCTGCACCGTATATGTTCCGGGCTTCAGGTCGGTAAGATTGACTTCACCGTTAAAGTCGGTAGTGTACTCGCCGATCAGCTCGGTGTCCCTGTAAACGGCGAAGTGCGTGCCGGGCAGGGTTTCGCCGGTCTTGCTGTCGTACTTGATTATCCGAAGTGACGGCTTGATACGGTCACTGATAATGATTTGACTTGTTTTGCCGGGGATAGTCTCAGCGTGATACTCGGTGGGATTTATAAGGTATCCGTCCGGCGCGGCGATCTCCTTTACGGAGTACACACCGGGGAGCAAGTCGTCGATCACGATTTCCCCGTCCCTGTCGGTGGTGCGGTCGAGATACCTTGTTCCGTCGCCCACCATGGCGATGCGGAATGACGCTCCCTCCAGAGGCTCGCCGGTGTCGGCGTCAATTTTGATGAGCTTAAGCTCGGGCTTGCGGGTGTTGGTAAACACCAGCTCCACGCTGCCGCCCGGCTCGGCTTCAAATATCCTTTCGGCATGGTCTATGACATAGCCATCGGGAGCGGATATTTCCGTTACGGAGTAGGTTCCGGGCTCCAATTTACTTAAATCTATCTCACCGTAGCGGTCGGTGGTGTATTCCCGCTCAAAGCTGCCGTCTACCTGCTTTATGCGAAAAACGGCTCCCTCAAGCGGTTCCCTCGTTTCGGAGTCTATTTTCCTGATGTTCATTCCGGGTTTGGTCTTGTTGTAGAAGATTAGCCGGTATTCTCCGGCAACCACCTCGATTGACTGAGGGCAGCCCTGTACGATATGGTCGCTGTCGGTGGCGACTTCTTTTACGGTGTAGGTTCCGGGTTCGACGTCCTCAAGCTCGATTAGGCCGTCACGGTCTGTGGTGAACTCGCCTATGAGGGTTGTCTCACGGTACACCGCAAACTTCGTTCCCTTCATTGGCTCCTGCGTATCAAAGTCCAGCTTTTCAATGACCAGCCTCGGCTTGCGTCTGTTCTGTATCACTATGATCGGGTCGTCGTCTATGGCCGGGTCGTAGGGGTCCACATATATGCCGTGGCGGGCACTGTCAAGGACGTAGCCCTCCGGCGCCTGTATTTCCTCGACCTCATAGTACCCCTCGGACACACCGGAAATTCTGGCGTAACCGGCGTTGTCGGTGGTAACGGAGGTGATAAAGCTGCCGTCCCGGTAGACATTAAAGACCGCTCCCTCCAAAGACTCATTTGTGTCTGCGTCCGTCTTTATGATAACGATGCTGGGCTGACGCACGTTTTTGAAGGTCAAAGTCAAATCCTTAGTGCCGTCCCAGGTCACGGTCTGGACGGAGGAGTCTTTTTCATAGCCCGCCGGAGCCTGCACCTCATACACCTTGTATGTGCCAAAGGGCAGGTTATTGCCGATGAACTCTATGGCTCCGTCGTGGCTTGTCGTGGCCTCCGTGCTGTACCCGCCGTCAACCTGCTCGAAGCGGAAGGTGGCTCCCTTGAGAGACGCGCCGCTCTGAGCGTCTATTTTCTTAATGAGGAATTTCCTTGTACTGTTGTTCTGTACGGTCACGGTTGTGGTCTGTCCCGATATGACGCTGACGTTTTGAGGCTCCACCTTGATATATCCCTCCGGGGCCTGGACTTCCTCAAGGGTGTACATTATGTCGGGGTTCAGGTTTTCCCACACTATCTCTCCGTTGGCGCCGCTGGTGCCGTTGTAGGTGCTTCCGTCGCTGCCTGTCAGTTTGAATATGGCCCCGGCAAGGGGAGCGCCGTTGTCGTTGACCTTATTGACGATAAGGCGGCCGTATGGAGAAACTACCTTGTTCCATTTCATGGCCGCGCCGCCGACCACCTCTGTATATGGCGGGTCTGCGATTATATAGCTCTGCTCGGTCGCCACGTCATTCTGGGCAAGATAAAGATTGTACTGTGCCACCTGAGAGTAGGCATAAATTCCTACCGCGCCGGACTCGGGCGTGGCGCGGACAGGCATGCAAAGCTTGAACTCACCATGATACTCGCTGCCGTTGGAGTTGAGATTAGTTACCTTTATTACCGACGGCACCTTGTATCGGCCGCCGTTTTCAGCTCTTTCGAGCTCTTTATTGTTCAGGTCGGTAAAGATAGTCCCCTCGGGAGCGGCCTCTGCCCAGACTTCTATGAAATAGTCGTTCTTCCATGTAGAGGTAACGGAAGCGGCCACAAAGGAGCGGGTGTAATACTCAACGCCGTTGATTGTTTCGCGCCTTATACCGTAAGCGCCCTGATTTGCGGCTTCTTCAATTCCGTTAGACATTTCAATATTCAAATTCCCACCAAGTTCGTCCATTTCAAGGCGGACGGTCATTCCGGGCTGGGCGATGCCATCCCACCACTGGGCGCTGTCGAGGATTATCTGAATAGCCCGATAAATCCTTGCCTCTTGACCCTCTCCGCTCTTGGCGGGAATAGTCTCACGGCCGTTTTGGTCGAAAGGAGTACCCTCGATGGCAAGCTGGCCCAAGGTGGCCCAGACCGCAAATTGCGTCGCGTGAGCAAACTCTTCCTCGGTAAGGTTTTCAAGTATGGGATTGTCCGGGAGATATATCTCTTTAAAATCTGCCAGGCTTCGCTGAGGATAGCCGTTGGCGAAAGCCCCGGCGGTTTGTGGACTGGAAGTAAACAGGCCGGTTATTGCCAGACGCCTTGTGGAGCTGGCCGGCGAAAGCCCGTGATTGACGCAGTATGCCGGGCCCTCTATGCCGTCGTTAGTGGTATATGTCCATGCACGGGCGCCAATTTTGTTGCCATCGGTAGTCTCCATCAGCCGTTTATATGTACCTCCCACTACCTTAACGGTGGAGCTGCCGCCGTCGGAGATAGACTTGGCGAGGGCGGTCGGTACAAGAGAAATTATGAGACTCATTACAAGCGTTATAGCTATGAGCCCTTTGATACAATTAGACAATTTTATCATATCCTTTCACAGAAAAAGGACACACAAAAAGCGTGTCCTTAAAAGTTATTCTATTTAGTCGAGCCGGGAACAAGCAGCTCTTTTACGAAGTTCGTCTTTTGCGGGTCGGCGTCCGTATGGGGTATACTTGCGGGGAACACCGCGGCCTCGGTGAGGGCCGTGTCGTAATATCCCACATCGACGGTTCTCCATTCGCCGTCAACATATACCTCGTTCCAGCCGTGGTCATCGTCCTTTTCCCACAGGCAGTTAAGGCCGGCCCGCTGGCCGAGATATACAAACGCCGAGGAGTAGGTGCCGCAGTTGCCTTTTATGGGTACGGCAGAGGTAAACATCTCGTTTATGCCGCCAGAAGGGTCATAGTCGTAATCGATACGGTCACTGATATACTCACAAATGCGCTTCACCTTTTCTTTGTCGCTCAAGCCGGAAAGCCCGGCGATAAAGCCGTCCGTGGCCCGGTTTGCCTCGGCGAAGTATCCGTGAACGGTCGGCTTGCAGACCGCATAGCCGGGGTATTTGTAGTAGTCCTTCAGTCCCGGCTCCGAGCCGAGGAGATAGAAGTAGTACCCGTTCATGGCACCAAGAACCGAGTTCATGGCTTGATACGTTCTGCCGGTGCTTCCAAAGGTCATGGTGGAATCAACAAAGTGGGCGTAACCGTATGCCGCATTGTATCCGTTGGCGTCATTGCCTGCAACGATAACGTCCCGATCAACTATCGACTGGCGTATGGCGTTGTATGCCTCGCGGGTGTAGACTTCATTGAACACCGCCAGATTTGCCTCGGTTGAAAAGTCCGCTCGGGCATAGGCGTTGCCGTCGGCAATCTTGGGAGCCGTGGGAACGGTCTGCACCGGCTTTTCTCCGAGATACACGCTGTCGGTTGCCTCATCGTATTCGATGGGTACACCGAACAGCTCGGCCGCGTCACGGAGTTTTATGTAGTTATATCCGTCAATGGAGTAAGCCTCAAGACTTATCCTGTCTCCGTTGTAGTAGAACACCTGCCTTGTCAGCGTTGCAAGGACGCCGGAACTGGCCAGCGCAGCTCCGCCACCAAACAGAACCGCTCCGCAAAGAACGCCCGCCACAAAAGTCAAAGTCTTTTTCATATAGCTCCACTCCTTTTAAAGTTTTCAGCAAATATTTTAATTTATGGCCGAAGCCTGAACGCACCAGCGGTAATAGTCGGCCTGCCCTCTAACGCAGGTGATGAGGGTGATGATATTGTCTCTCGTGGCTTGAAGATTGGAGGTGTCGTTCACCGATATTTTCTCCACGTTGAACACCCGGTACGTCCTCGTCCCGCGCTTGGTGGTAAGGATAATCTCGTCGCCGCTTTTGAGGGTGTGTATGTCGCCGAAATATGCGTTGGTGCCGCGGTTATGCGCGGCGATACATACATTGCCGTTCCATATTGAGGTGTCCACAAAATGTCCGGCGCCCTTGGCCAGCATATCGTTGGTGGTACCTTCGTATATTCTGGCGGTCACCCCGATAACGGGTATCTCGATTTTACCGAGGTAGCCGGCCGGGTAGTACATATCCTCGGTGACCGGCGTGAAAATCTCATTCCCATAGTACAGGCCGCCGCTTGTGCCGTCAATTCCGGGGATATATACGTCGGTTGAAAATGAGCTGCCCAAAGGCGGGACCGTGGCCGAGCTGTACGTCACAAGCACACTGTCCGGCTTTTCTATGTACGGCGAGGCGAGATTGGGGGTAAGCGGCTCGCCGCTCCCGCGAAGGTCGGCGGTCTTTGAGCCGAACGCCGGAGGTATGAGGGCGCTGTTTTTGCTCCTGTCAACCATGGTCTCGTTAAATCCGTCGTCTTCCACCGTCACCGCAATTGACGTGGGTTCGCCCATCACGAAGGGAGAGGACGACTCCACCGTGTATTCGGCGGCGAATGCGTTGGAAGCCAGAACCGAAACCAAAGCCAAGGCCGTCAATATCTTCTTTATCATGCTTAACTCCTTTCCGCTAATTAAACACAAATGTTAAAATCCCTGCCTTTTCTTCCGCACCATCCTGTACACCACATATCCACCGGCCGCAAGCGCGGCAAACCCGGGTATGTACAGCAAATAAAGGAGAGGATTGGCCTTCTTTTTCGGCGTTTCTTGTTTAACCTCTTTTTCAGATTTCGGTTGCTTGGTCGCCTCATCCGCCGGAGGCTCGACCACAGGGTCCTCAATCTCTGACGGAGACTGTTCTATGGCCTCACGGAACACCGCCGTGTAAGTTACCGTGCCAACGACTTTTTTGGTTATTTGGCCCTTGTACTCCACGGTGGCGTTATATCCCTTTGAGTATGACCGTGTGCCGGTGCCGGTATATACGGCGTTGGCGGTGTATCTAACCGCAAGGTTCTGCCCGTCTATGCTGTCATTTTCGGCGCTGACCCATTCGATATCCGTAAGCTCCAGCGTAGCCCCGTTTTTGTCAATGCTTTTCGGCACTGCTGAGGTGTCCGCACTATTCATATTGGGATAGCTCCGGCGCTCGGTTATCGTATAGCTCTGTGAGCCGGTGCCGGCGGACTTAACGCTGAGTGTGGAAAAATCCGCTTCGATAGTGCCGGTATATCCGTCCTCTGTCTCAACGTCCTTTGCGGGTTCAAACATCGCTATTATGGCTTGAGTGTCGTCGGTGCTCGACTTAACGCTTGCGTTCTCGCTGTAATCCTTTATGTCGTCCGTCATGTTGTCCTCCCGCAGGAGTTCCGCAAACTCGTATTGGACGCCGTCCTCCGCAAATCCGTCCGTCGGTATCGGTTCATCCGGCTCGTCTAACGGCAGGACATAAACCTTTTCGATCGACCTCTGTTCGCCTTCTCTGTGAACCACCTCTGTAGGTTCGATCTCCGCATTGGCGCTGACCGCGACGAACATTAGAGCCAGCGCCAATATTATTGACTTTTTCACCTTGGTTTTCAACTCCTTTATATTTTTTTGAGAATGCATATCCATGTTTGCTTTTAATCGCCTCCCTTGCCGCTGCTAAACAAAGCCCTTACCGCGCTGGAAACGGACTTGTCGCCCCTGCCGTTCAGCCTAACGTGTGGATACCGCGCCCGAAGCTCGTCATTTACGCTGTCAAACAAGAACAGGCAGCCGTCCTCAAGGGAATGTTTCCATTTTCCGTCACGCAGCAGAAACTTTAGTTTATCCCGATGCCATGGATCCGCAAGGCCCATGAATATCTTAAGATCGCAGCTCCGCATAAGCTCCATTCTTTTGTCGTTAAAGCTTCCGGCAGTGGAAAGCAGTCGGCCCTTTGGGGATATGTTGTACGGCGCGCCGAAGTCGAAGACCACCACGCGGCTGGCGTTCTTTAACCGGGCCACGTCAACGTCCCTGCTGACGATATATGTGACGCCTTTGGCTTTTGTCGCGAAACGCAAGTTCCCAGTTTCGGTAAAGTCCACGACTCGCACCGGCAGGTTTTCGGTCAGCGCGATATATGTGGCGGCGCTCACCGCCATATTCGTGACGCCGCAGCCCCTTGTGAGGCCCATGACGCCAACGGTCACGCAAGGCCGCTTTTTTCGCGATACAGGACGGGAAAGCTCCTGATCGTCAAACACGTTCATGTCATAGTCGAATATGTATCCCTTTTTTATGACCTCGGCGAAGCTGTCAAGGTCAAGACTGCGCCCCTCAAAAATGATGTCGGAAACTCCGTAACGCTCCTTGTACTCTTTTATCTGGTCCTCCACATACTGATTGCGGTAGCCGGGAAAAATGACTATGACCCGGACGTTTGGCTCAATAGCCCGAATATTTTCAAAGAACGACTTTTTATCGCCCTCGCCGAGAATTTTATCGTTCAAAACTACCACGTCAACATTTACGTCAAGGTTGCTGAACTTTTCGAGAAAATCCTCCGTTCCCTGAAAACTGTCCGCCGCTATGCGTATATCCTCACCGGCGCAAAAGGCCGCCAATTCCTCGTTGCGACCCTCGTCGCTGAGCCATGTTACTATGTTAATCACCAAAAATCAACTCCTTCTTATATTTATCCTTTACCTCTCCGTCCGGCTCCGTTATACGGCAAAGTATTTTAATCGCCGTTTCCAGCGCCTTTTCGGTATCCTTTCTATCCCGCTTGACAAAGGCGTATAACAGGATCAGTTCACCGTTATGTTCATAAAAGATGACCCTTACTCTCAAGTTGTAAGCCTTAAAGCGGAATTCGTACAGCCGACGGTAGCGCTCAATCGAGAAATGCTTGATATGCGGCTCGAAAAATCCGTTCCTTTCGTCGCGTATTATCTCCAGCTGAAACATCAGCTTGTCCACGGCCTTTTCCTCGGCGCGATTGAAGAAATCCTTGACCTGACACTCGCCGTCGTTTGTATATGCGTAAATTTTCCTCATGTCTTACCCGCTTTCGTAGTGTTCTAAAAAATTGATGATGGCTTTTTCCATCGCCTCCGCAGAGGAAAATTTCCCTCTGTATCTGTCCAGCTCGCCCTTTGCGAAATATCTGCCGGTCTTTGTCGGGGCAGGTTTTTCGGCAAGTATATCCATAACGTCCGCCCTCCCAAGCGGGCCGTTCTCATGTGCTTCCCTAAGCCGGGCGGCTCCTTTAACGTCAAGGGCGCAGACTTTCTGCCTGAAAACCAAGTCATAAACATGGCCCTGTTCCTCATAAGAAAGGTATGACAGTTCCTCGGCGACCTTCTGCTTTAGTTTTCTGTCGTCCAGAAGATCGAGGAGTTCCTCTCTGAGTTCGAGGAAATGAAGGTACATATATATGCTGGACTTGGAGCAGTGAAACTCCTCCGCAAGTATTTCGTCTATCTTTCCAAAATTCCGACCGTCGGAATTTTGTCGGGACTTCTTCAAATCGTCGTATCTCAATTTATATGACCGGGCTATCTCGGAGGGAAGCAGAACGTCCCGTTGACGGAAGTTTGTATCAATGAGTATCTTATCGGCCTCCTCGTCGTCCGCGTTGACCACGATTGCCTTTACGGATATTTTGCCGAGCATTTTTGACGCCCTTGTGCGCCTGTGGCCGGACAGTATCTCATATCCGTTGGTTATCGGTCTGACAATGATGGGCTGGATTAGTCCGTCGGCCTTAATACTTTCGGATAGAGCGGCAAGAGCCTCATCCTCTCGCACCTAAAAGGATGCTTGGCGTTTTCGTGGAGCCTTTCGATTGGAAGCTCGGTTATATTGGCGTCGGTCAAGCCGAACATATTCGCCATGCTTCCCAATACGGATTTGCCGTCACGGCTCCTTTCCGTTAAAAGCCTGTTCATTTCAGAGCCTGCCACAGGTTATCAACTCCTTTGCAATTCTTTTATATGCCTCTGACACAGGATTTGAGGGAAGCATTTCAATGAGGCTTTTGCCGTACAGCGTCTGTTCGGCGGCCTTTATTGAGTAGGGTACGCTTTCGTCAAACACCTTGACGTTCTTGCCGTAGGATTCTACTATCCTTTCTCTTATGGCCCTGCACAGGTTTGTCCTTTGCTGATACATCGTCAAAAATACTCCGGCCACCTTCAGTTTCGGGTTGATTTTCAGCCTGACCATTTCTACTGTGTCCAACATCACTTTTAAGCTCTCGAGGCTGAGGTAGTGGGCTTCGACAGGAATCATCGTGAAGTCCGACGCCGCAAGGGCGTTTATGACGATGAGACCAAGAGAGGGCGGACAGTCAATGATTATGTAATCGTAGGAACCGCGAAGCTTATCAATAATGGATTTGAGAACCGTTTCCCGGCTGAGAGCGGTTGACAGTCTGTAGTCGATGCCGGCGAGCAGAGAATTGGACGGAAGTATATCAATATTTCCCGATGTGTGGATACATTCGACAATTCTCCTAGACGAAACATCGCCGTCAATTGCTTCAAGCATAAGATCGGCAAGGGTAGGGGACAACTCGTCGGGAACCAGTCCCAGCGAGGTGGCGATGTTCCCTTGACTGTCTGAGTCTACAATAACGACGCTTTTACCGTGCTCGGCAAGTGCGGCGGCGATATTGATGCATGAAACCGTCTTGCCGACGCCGCCTTTTAGATTAAGCATACTTAAAACAACACTCATAAAATTTCTCCTCCTTGATTTGTATTTTTTCGGTATCTCTTGCCCTTTTGATTGGTGTAAAAAATTTTGCCTAAAGCTATCACTTCCTTTCGGCACACCTAAAAAAGGGCGCAAAAAAATAGGACTATATCGGTGAAACCCTTTTGTAATGCGGGTTTAACTGATTTAGTCCTATTATATCACAAGCGTAGTTCAAGGGCATAAAACACAAAGAAAAACCGCCTTTTTCTCGTAAAAAGGCGGTTTTTCCACATTAATTCACCATTTTGATTTTATTGACGAGCTTATAAAAATATGAATTTGGTTTAAATAAAGGTTTTTTGCCCTTGAACGGTCTGCGCGACTTTTTTTACAGCCCCGTTATTAGTTTTATTCTTTTGTGCTACTTGGCAATAACCGCTTTGCTGAGCGGCACAGCTCCGCCCAGGCTGTCCCACACGAAGGCTTTTACTTCAGCCGCGTCGGACGTGTCGAGATCAATGTCAAATTCTTTGGTCTCGTTCTTTGTCATTTCGACGACCTCGCTGGCCATATCGATCATATTGCCGTCCGCGTCATAAGCCGCCGTAATGAGCGTCGCTGGGAATTCGCCGTCGGCGTTTTTGGTAAGGCTGACCTTGACGGCGCCGGCCGTGGAGATGTCGACGGAATTGACTGTGTAATCGGTGTCTTTCTTATCGCCGATTACGACCTTACCGTCGGTGGCGGATACCTCGAGATACTGACCGTCCTGATTGGTGACATCTTTGTAGCGGAACTTCACGGGTATCTCGCCGGAGGCGTTCTCGTCAACCCTGAACCTGACGACAAACGCGGTTTCGGTTGCCTTGCTGTCAGCGGCGGAATAGATTACCGCCGTAACCTTGCCGTCGGCGGTTTCGACGTTGCTTTGCAGGTTGTCGCCGATAAGATTTGTAATAGATACGGGGTGTAATACGTTGGAATCAAATTCGAGCCATACGTTCATGCCCGCCATGCCGGGATTTTCGGTGATGAAAACGGGAATGTCAACATAGCCGCCCGCCTCGGCAAGAGCGCTGCCCACGCTGAATGAGATTTTACCTCCCTTGGGCTCCTCGGCGGCCTGAACAGAGGCCCCCAGGCCCTGAAGTGTTACTTCCCAGCCGGCCAGATACTGACTGATGCGGACAAGGTCGCGGGTATCGACTTCGCCGTCGCCGTTTACGTCCGCCGCCTCGAGATCAATGGGGCTGGTATCCTCGGAGATCTCGGCCAGATGCCGACCCAGACGGATGAGGTCGCGGATATCGGGCTTACCGTCACTGTTTACGTCGCCGGGAATGCCGGTAGCAAGAGCGGCGCCGCCGGGAGTGACGTTGAAGCTTATGATATCCTGATTTGTGTTGGTTACATTGCTGTAGGTGACCGTGACGGGGGTCAGCCCGGCGGGAGCGTCATTGGCGACGGTGAAGGTCACGGTAAACAGCTCTCCGTTGTTGGTTACGTTTGCCGTGGAATTTGCCCAAAGGGCGGTAACATTGTCGTACTGATCCATATCTCCGCCCTGCTGAATGTTGCTGTAGAACGTACCGTTAGTGAGAACGGAACCGCGGACTATGGTCTTGGGGGTAAGGACGGCCCTGTCATAATTGACGGTGAGGTTGAAGCCCGCAATTCCCGGATTTTTGGAAATTGTGAACGGAATGGACACCGTGGAGCCGGGAGTCGCCGCCACCGTGCCTATGGTCAGGTCGGCGGTGTACTTTGGCGTTTCGACGGCGTTCCATCTGGCGTAAAGGGTGTGGTTGGAAGCGTTAGTCACATTGGTGTTGGAGGTGACAAGGGTGCCGGATGCGGCGCCGGTGTACCAACCGGCAAACTCGAACCCTTCGCGGACGGGCGTGGGCAGATCGCCGTAGGTCTGGCCGTAGGTGGCGGTCTTGGTGGCGGGAGAAACCGTGCCGCCGCCGTTGACATTGAAGGTTACGGTCACCGTCTTGGACGAAGCCTGCGTCCAGTGAGCGTAAAGCGTGTGATTGGAGGAATTGGACACGGTTGTGTTTTCGGTAACAAGGCTGCCGGCGGAGGAGGCTGTGTACCAACCGTCAAAGACATAGCCGCTTCGGGTCGGAACGGGCAGAGTACCGTAGGCCTGACCGAAGGTGACGGTCTTGGTGCGTTCGGAAGAGGGCAGGCTGTCGCCGCCGTTCACATTGAAGGTTACGGTGCAGTTGTAAGCGCCGCCGCCTGATGTGACGAAGGACTGCCATTCGCCGAAGCCCATGCCCAGAGAGTTCTGTGCCCAGGCACGGTAGCGGTAGCGGGTGCCCGGCTCAAGATTTTTCGGAGTTCCGCTGTAATCGGTGTAAAGACTGTAGCTTGTGAGCTCCTTTTTATACATTGTGGGTTTGACGACGGTATTGAGATTTTCCAGCTCCCAGCCGAAAAGTGTGACCGATCTGCCGCCGTCGTCGGTGATATAGCCTATAAGGTCGGCGCTGGTATCGGTAACATTCCCCGCCGGACGGGTAACGACCGTGGGAATGGAATAGCTTCCGCCGGCCCAATGGGCGTAAAGTGTATGGTTGGAGTTTTCGGTAACGGTGGTGTATTCGTCAACGAGCCGCGCCGAGGTCCCGGTGCCGTCGTACCAGCCCAGGAAGGTGTAATTGCTGCGGGTGGGTACGGGCAAAGCGCCGTAAGCCTCACCGTAGGTGACGGTCTTGGTGCGCTCGGAGGAAGTCAGACTGTTGCCGCCGTTCACGTTGAAGGTGACGGTATACGTCTGGCCGGTCCTGGTCCAGTGAGCATAAAGGGTCTGATTAGAGGAACCGGTAAACACGGTGGAGGAGGTCACAAGTGAACCGCCGGTAGACGTGGTATACCAGCCCGTGAAGGCGTATCCGCTGCGGGTGGGTACAGGCAGGGCGCCGTAGGCCTGACCGTAGGTGACGGTCTTGGTGCGTTCGGAAGAGGCCAGGCTGTCGCCGCCGTTCGTATTAAAGGTGACGGTGTAGCTGTAGACGCTGCCGCCGCCGGTGGTAAAGGACTGCCATTCGCCGAAGCCCATGCCCAGAGAGTTCTGCGCCCAGGCACGGTAACGGTAATGGGTGCCTGGCTCAAGATTTTTCGGAGTTCCGCTGTAATCGGTGTAAAGGCTGTAGCTTGTGAGCTCCTTTTTATACATTGTGGGTTGGGCGAGAACGTCGACGTTCTCCAGCTCCCAGCCGAAGAGAGTTATTGCTCTGCCGCCGTTGTCGGTGATGTAGCCTATAAGGTCGGCGCTGGTGTTGGTAACATTCCCCGCCGGACGGGTGACTACCGTGGGGATGGAATAGCTTCCGCTGGCCCAGTGGGCATAGAGGGTATGAGTCGAGGTGGCGGTCACGATGGTGTCCTCGTCGATGAGCCGCGCCGAGGTCCCGGTGCCGTCATACCAGCCCAGGAAGGTGTAGTTTGTGCGGGTGGGTATGGGAAGCTCGCCGTAATACCCGCCGTAGTTGACGGTCTTGGTGCGCTGAGAGGTCGGCAGATTGTTGCCGCCGTTCACGTTGAAGTTGACGGTACTGGTCTGTCCTTCCCTTATCCAGTGAGCGTAGAGGGTGTGGTTTGCGGTACGGTTCATGGTAGTGGAGGCGGTAATTCTGTCGCCGCT
>CANRJP010000015.1 GCA_947630975.1 uncultured Clostridia bacterium | reverse complement strand
ATGAACAACATCGAGCGCACGGCCTACGGCTGGTGCAAGGACAAAATACTCACCAACGAGATCCTCACCGCCATCGACACCGATCAGGATCACGAGCACAAGTTCGTCTGGGCCGTCTCGGTTCAGGGCCACGGCAAATATCCCTCCGAGCCCATCGAGGATCTTGAGCTTGCGATAAATATGGAAAGGGGCGTTTTCTCCGACGAGCGCACCTCCATGATAGAATACTACTCCAACATGGTCTACGAAATGGACGCCTTTGTGGGCGACCTAATCTCCAAGCTGGAGGAGCGGGGCCGTCCAACGGTGCTGGTTCTCTACGGCGACCATCTGCCCAGTCTGGACTTCACCGCCGACGAGCTGGAGCTTGGCGACGTATACACCACCGAGTATGTGATTTGGGACAACATCGGCCTCCAACGCCAGCCCTACACCAAGATGGAGTCCAACTTCCTCAGCAGCTATGTCACCTCCCTTCTTGGCTACCAGATAGGCACCATAAACCGCTTTAACCAAAGCTGCGGCAACGACCCGGAGTACCAGTCGAAGCTGGAGCTGCTCCAGTACGACTCTCTCTACGGCGAGCACTACGGCTGGCCCACGCCGGACTACTATCAGCCCACGGATATGCGCATGGGCACCGTGCCGGTGACGCTGGATTATGTGACCCTCATCGGGCAAAATCTGTATGTTCACGGCAGCGGCTTTACGGATAAGAGCATAATTTACATCAACGGCGAAAAAATGAGCCGCACCAGCCGGCTGAGTTCCTCCTGTCTGACGCTGGCCGGGGTGGAGTTGAACCACGGCGATTCCATACGGGTGGGACAGCCCTCCAGCAAGCGCGAAGTGCTGAGCTACACCGACGAGGTCATATACGGGGCCCAGGTCACCTTGCCGGACACGTCATCCGACACCGCCGCCGACACCGGTGATGAGGCCGATACCGGCGCCGCTGACGCCGAGCAGATTCCCGCTGAGCGGGTTACCGACGGGGCCGAAACCGAGGCCGCGTGAAACCGTAGCAACACGAAAAATACGCTTTCCCCACACCGGAGAGCGTATTTTTTTCGTCCGGCGGCAATTTTTTTATAATACTCTTGCAAAACTTTCGGGCCTGTGATATAATTTACGGGAAGGCATCGCCTTCAGTAAACAAACAGAAAAAGGAGAGAAAAAAATGAAAACGTTTGTCAGAGTACTGGCGTTGGTACTGGTACTGCAATTAGCGCTGCTGCCCGTCGGCGGCGCCCTCGCCGCCGAGGTGGGCGGGAAATACATTTCATCCGCCGGCGCCTGCGTCATGGACTACACCACCGGCGAAATACTTTACGAGTACAAGGGAGACGTGCCCCTTGTTCCGGCGAGCATGACGAAGATAATGAACGTCTACTGCGTCTATGAGGCCATCGCCAACGGGGAAATATCTATGAGCACCGTCGTGCCCATAAGCAAAAAAGTGTACGACATTTCCAGAAATTCCTTATATACCAATGTTGTGCCCCTTTATTACAATCAAACCTACACCGTGGACGAAATGCTGAGCGTGGTCGTGGCTCACTCCGCCAGCGGCGCGGCCGTGGCTCTCGCCGAGCTGGTGGGCGGCGGCAGCGAGGACGCCTTCGTTGCCCGCATGAACGCCAAGGCGGCGGAAATGGGCATTAACGCCTATTATTATGACAGTTGCGGCATCGCCAACAATCAGGTTACTCCCGTGGCCATGGTAACTCTGGCGAGAAACATCATCAGGGACTATCCGGACATACTCAACCGCAGCTCCCTGAAATCGGTATATTTCCACGGCAACACCTATAAGACCACCAACCATCTGCTGGACACCTATTATTACGAGGGGGCGGACGGTCTCAAGACCGGCACCACCAGCGCCGCCAAGTACTGCTTCTGCGGCACCGCCGTCCGCAACGGGCGGAGGATCATAGCGGTCACCATGCGCTCCTCCTCCACCGATCAGAGGTTTGTGGACATTTCCCGTCTGCTGGATTACGGCTTCGAGGTCGCGGCGAAAAATTACAACACTTTGAGCTACACCTCGAACCGGGTGTTCATCGACGGTATGGAGATGCCGACCTTCGAGTGCAAGGGCGAGGCGCCCGTCACCATCGTGGTCGAAAATCTGTCCTATTATGGCTTTGACGTGAGCTATGACAGCGACACAAGAACCGTCACGGCCGTCAGGAACATATCCAAGCAGCCCGTGCCCATGGACGTTTCGCCTTATAAGGGCAAAGACGGCGCCGCCTTCACCATCTACCGGAACCGAAACATCAATGTTGTAATACATGACGGCGTCACCGCTCACCGGATAGGAACGGCCTACGACCTGGGCGGCTGCACCGGTATCTCCGCCGACGAATTCAGGAGCATATATCAGACCGACTGGAGCGAGAGCGACCGGGCGCTCTATATCAACACCTCGGTCAGCAGGGCGCTTCCCTATGTGGGCGGCGAGCTGTTGACGTCGCAGTGCGCTTTTATCATGGACTATGACACCGGCAACGAGCTTTTCGCCTACCGCGCCGACGAGCAGCGGCCCGTAGCCTCGATCGCAAAAATGATGTCCGTTTACGTGGTGATGGACGCCATAAAGAACGGCGAGGTCACTCTGGACACAGTGGTGCCGATAAGCAGAAACGTGTACGACCTATCCCGCCGCGAGGACTACAAAATGATGGTCAATCTTGATTACGGCCAGACCTACACCCTTGACGAGATGCTGGATATGATAGTCATAGACTCGGCGGCGGCCTGCGTCACGGCCGTGGCGGAGCTCCTCTGCGGGAGCGAGGCCAAGTTTGTGGAGCGCATGAACCAAAAGGCAAGGGAAATAGGCATCGGCTCCGTGTTCTATAACGGAACGGGCGTCTGCCTTAACCCCGCCACCGAAAAGGAAAATCTGATGTCCGCCCGCGAAGTGGCGATAATGGCGCGCAAAATGATAAATGACTATCCCGAGATACTTGAAAGGACAAAGCGGGATTCCGTCTACTTCCACGGTCAGACCTACTACAATCTCAACAAGCTTTTCACCGACTATTACTACGCGGGCGCCGACGGCTTCAAGAACGGTATGACCGACGCGTCGGGCTACTGTATGTGCGGAACCGCCTGGCTGGGCGGCAAAAGACTGATAACGGTCACTCTTCCCTCGGATTCCAACGAGTCCCGCTTTACCGACACAATAAAGATGTTCAATTACGGCTTCTCCCTGCTGGGCGTCGACACCTCATGGGCTCAGGTAAAACCGGAGGTGCCGGCCATACCGACGGACGGCCCGGTGGAAATAAATATAGACGGCAACTATGTGATGAACTTTGACGGCCCCCAGCCCTACTTCTCCAACGGCGCCCTCATGGCTCCGGCCAGGGCTCTCATGGAGACCCTCCTCAAATATGTGGAATGGAAGGGAGATACCGGCCAGACAGCCATCAGCGACGACACCGTGACCGTTTACCTGACGCCCGGTTCGCCGATAATGGTAAAGACCTCGCTGAATGTGCTGGACGGCAGCGTTTCGGCGGAGAACATCGACCTCCCCTCGGCGGCGGAAACCGTCGACGGCACGCTGTTCGTACCCGTAAAAGAGGTGGCCGAAGCCTTCGGCTATACCGTCGTATGGGACTACGACACGGGAGTTCTGCTCATAATAGCGGGCGTCTGCTGACAAAATAATACTGATGAAAAGACGTGCGGAGCCATGTCGAAACAGGCTATACCGAGCTTGTTCCGGCGCGGCTCCGCGCAACTTTTTTAAGGCAATACCGCACAGAGATTGTGCCCGTATTGCCTTAATACTAATCCCTGATAAAAAGCACCAAATCTTTTCGGTGTGATGTTTTTATCAGGGATTAGTATCAACCCCCATTTTCCCCTTTACAAATACCAAAATTTGTTGTATAATGTAATCAAACCGAATTGGAGGAATGATATATGGACAAATCTTTTCACATTGAAAACCGTCGGAGCCTTTACGCAAGGCTCCCCAAGGGCAGCCTTGCCGTGCTTTTCAGCGGACAGCCGCCCCGCAAGACCGCCGACGAGTATTATCCCTTTTTCGCCGACCGGAGCTTCGTATATTTCACCGGCATCGAGAAGCAGGGTCTTATCCTGCTGGCCCGTATAGACGAGGGTGGCGTCGATGAGACGCTGTTTATCCTGCCCCCCGACCTTATAGCCGAACGCTGGACCGGCGTCCGCATAAAGGCCGACGAGGTGCTGGAAAAGTCCGGCATCAGCGACTGCCGCTATGTGGCGGACTTCCCCGCCGAGCTTAAACGTCTGGCCGAGAGCGGAAGCTATGAAAATCTTTACCTCGACCTGCACAAGCTCACTCCCGACGAGGCTCCAAGTCCCGCCTACATACAGGCCCGTGAAGCCGCCCGTCTCTATCCCTTTCTTAAGATAGGCAGCCTCAACCACCACATTCGGGTGCTGCGCACCGTAAAAAAGCCCTGCGAGATCGAGGCCATGCGCAAGGCCGAAGCCATCACCGCCGAGGGCATCACCGCCATGATGAAGGCCTCGAAGCCAGGAATGTACGAGTACCAGTACAAGGCCGTATGGGACTATACTCTGGCTCAGCACGGCGTCCTCAGTCCCATGTTCCCCTCCATAATCTGCACCGGGAAGAACAACTTCTGCATCCACTACTATGATTACCGGGGTCAGGCCCTCGACGGGGACATGGTGCTCAACGACGTGGGCGCCGTTTGGGACAACGTGGGCACCGACGTTTCACGCGGATGGCCGGTGAACGGCAAATACAGCGAAAAACAGCGGCTGCTGTATCAGTGCGCCTACAACACCTCGAATTATATGTTCAGCATCATCAAGCCCGGTATGCTCATGGGCGAGGTGGACGCCACCGTCCGCAGGTACAACTTCGGTCAGCTCAAGGAGCTGGGTCTCTGCGACCGGCTGGAGGACGTGGGCAAGTATATCTGGCACGGCGGAGCACATCATGTGGGCTACGACACCCACGACACGGTCTACTGTCCGGCGGATATGCCCATCGCACCCAACATGGTGTTCTGTGTGGACGTGGGCATATACTGCGAGGATTGGGGCATCGGCTTCCGGCTGGAGGACAACTGTCTCGTCACCGAGAACGGCTGTGAAAATCTGTCCGTCGTAACGCCCCGCTCCATGGAGGATATCGAGGCCGTCATGGGAAAATAAAACGCCGCATAAACTGGAATATAGTATGGGCACGGAGGGGAAGCTTATGCCGAAACAGAGAAACACATCGATAGACATCTTCCGCATGGTGGCGGTGGCTTTAGTGATAATCCAGCACTACCGCCTTTTCAACATGGACACGGCCGGGGCTCTGTGGGCCGGGCTTTACTGTCGGATAGCCGTACCGTTTTTCTTCATGGTGTCGGGCTATTTTTCATGGCGGGAGGAGCCGGAGCGCCGGACGGCCTTTCTCAAAAAGCAGATAAGCACCATAGGCGGAATTCTCGTCGGCTCCTCGGTATTCCTTTTTATATGGGACTTCGCGGTGGGCTTTAAGATACGGCTCACGGCCCGGAACTTCCTGTATCTGCTGCTGTTCAACGAGCCAAAGTTCCTTTTCGGCCACGCCCATATGTGGTATATGCTGGCCCTCATCTATATTTTCGTGATCGGTCTCGTGGTGGAAAAGCTCCGCCTGCACAGGGCCGCCTACATCGCCGCGCCCGTGCTCTTCGCCGCCGGTGTGGCGCTGGATCTATACCTCTTTTCCCACGGACACCGCTACGCCTGCTTCACGCGGAACTTTCTCTTCGACGGCCTGCCCTTCTTTTACATGGGTCAGCTCATTCACAGAAAGGAGGGCCGGATATTGGAGCTGCTGCCAAAGGGCCGGGGACTGGCGGTGCTGGCAGCGGCGGCGGCTCTTATGTGGCTGGAGGCCACTTTCATGATGAGGGCCGGACTGAGCCTGAGCCGTACCTTCTTCCTGTCAATTCCCCCGCTCAGCTTCGCCGTGTTTGTGAACCTGCTCAACTTTCCCGCCATTGGCCGGGGAACCCTGCTGGCACGGTACGCCCGTGACGCGTCCATGATAATATACATAATCCACCACGCCGTGGAGGACACCGTAAAATACGTGGCCGAAAGGTTTTGGGGCATACAGATGTTTCAGCATTCCACAGTAAGGTTTATCCTTATTTTCCTGATTTCCGGCGTTATCGGCTTCGGATACGCGTGGCTCAGCGAGCGCAGAGCGGGGAAGAATTAGGAATGAGGAATGAGGAGTGAGGAATATTAATGAGGCAGTTACTTTATTTGTCGTTGGCAACGTAAATTTGTGCTGTCATACAAAAAAATCTTGCATTTTGTCAGATTATGTGCTATAATGTTCTTTGGATAGAGCGCAAGTAGTGGGACGGTTAGCCACATTCCCAACCACCATTTTACATAATGGAAGGGAGGTGGTACGTGATGACTGAACGGGAATTTTTATTATTATTTTTAACAATAGTTCTCTTTATCATAATCATCATAAAAAAATAACTGCCCCCAAGGCTAAAGCGGGCAGTTATTTTTTAAAATAACGAAACGTTTCGGCTAACCGTTTTACGGTCTTGCCTCTATCTATTTTTATTATACACGATTATTTTTACTTTGTCAAGTGATTTTAATTTAAATTTTACACTTACGGTACACACAAAAAGACTCCGTGACTGCCCCGTCAGTATTCCTAATTCCTAATTTCCAAATCCCCTCATCTCGACACAAACTTATTCCCCTTTACCGTAAATCTCCACGGAAAGGCGGCGGCTTCCTCCGCGTAATCGATGTTTATCCGGGGGCCGGACGCGATCTCGAAGCCGTCAAAGCCGTCGTCCGTGAGGTACAGCTCGCCGCCGCAAAGGTCGGCCCCATAGAGCGACCGGTCAATATCCATGGCCATGCAAAGCTTGCCGGGGCCGCCGCACAGATTTCTTATTTTGTCGGTTTTACGCCGGGCCATCATTATGTCAATGCCGTCAAGAGGCTCCAACGCGCGTATGAGACTGACCTCGGGGATGTTTTCGGCGTTGGCAACGATGTTGAAGCAGGAGTACATACCGTAGATAAGATACACATAGGCATATCCTCCGGGGCCGTACTGGATATTGCAGCGGCCGCCGGAGTTGTTTTTATAGCTGTGGGCGGCCTTATCCACGGTGCCCATATAGGCCTCCGTTTCCACTATGCGGGCGCGGGTGACAGCGCCGCCTTTATCGCGCACAAGAATTTTGCCCAGCAGCTTTTTGCTGAGCTCTATCCCGTCGCAGAGGTAAAATTCCCGTGGCAGCTTGTACATAAAAACACCTGACCTCATTAAAAATTAGGAGTTAGGAATGAGGAATATTAATGTAGCAGTTACTTCATTTATATCGTTGAAAATGTATGACGGTACAGAAAATTTTGATTTGTAATTTCGTTTATTATTGTCACCGTAAACTTTTGATGGCGGACACCCAATGGGCGCCCCTACGGCGGTCAAGGCAATTATTCAAAGATGAAGGCTTTTTTACTTGTCACTTATACTCATTGCGTCAGTTACTCCACAAACGACAAATAATGCAGCTGTCCCGCCGGTATTCCTCATTCCTAATTCCTCATTCATCATTTTTTAACTTCCTCCCGCTCATGCCCTCGTAGGCCACGACGGCGGCCTCGTCCTCCATATTGCAGCCCAGGCGGTACATGGGCACACTGCTTAAAAGGCCGTCCATTATGTCCAGCACCGCGTCAAGCTGATCCTGAGTGCGGGGACGGATGGTCTGTTCAATTATAGTATAAATTACATTGAAGCCGTCCATGGGGGCAATGCGGTTGTCGGGACTGCGCTCCACAAGACAAAGAGCCTTGATTGGGGCGCCCATGTTCTCGCTCCAGCCCTCTTTGCCGCACCATGGAGTGCCGTACACATAGTAGCGGCCGCCGAACTTGCGAATAAGGGGCTTGTCCCCGTTGACTATCACGGCTCTATCGCCGAAAAGCTTCTTCCACAGGCGGATGTGGGTGCTCTTGCCCGTACCGCTGTCGGCGGTGAAGCAGTAGGCCTCTCCATCCACGGCGATGCAGGCGCTGTGGAGGAACATGGCCCCGTACTCGAGGGCCTTGATGCATATCTTACGGTAGGCTTCGAGGCTCTCCAGATAGCCCGGATCGTGGTCATAGCCCAGCTCCTCAAGTATGAGCCGGTGATCCGTCTCTATCTCCTCCTGGGTGACGTTTATTTCAAAGAGGGGCTCGCCCTCCTCTATTATGTATTTCTGACAGAGCCAGGGCAGATATTCGTAGCGGCAGTTTATTTTTATTATCATTTCGGCGATTTTAATAAGCACTTTCAACACCTCAAATATATTATACTATATGTTTTTACATTTTGCAAGTGTTGATTTCAGCCGTGGCGGTATTGACAACCGCCTTTTTTTGAGGTATAATTTAAGCGCAAAAAGCCTGTATGAGAGTATTTAGGAAGTGATACCATGGAACCCAAGGCCCTTCGAATTCTTGAATTCGACAAAATAACCGGCCGACTGGCCCAGGGCGCGGTCTGCGCCGGCACCAGAGACCGCTGTCTGGAGCTGACGCCCGGCGACGACATCTACGAGGTGACCCGCCTCATAGCCCAGACCACCGAGGCCGAAAATCTTATAATAAAAAAGGGCGCTCCGCCCATAAGCCCCATTAAAAACGCTAAAGCCGCCGCCATGCGGGCCGCCGCCGGCGGAGTGCTCACCATGAGCGACCTGCTGTGCGTGGCTCACTGTCTGCGGATAGCTCGAAATCTCATCGGCTATCTCGACGGTGACGCCCCAGAGGAGGACTTCCCCCAGATCTCAATAGCCGCCGCCGGACTGGAAGAGGACAGGAAGCTTGAACAGAGCATCTTCGGCGCTATCCTCAGCGAGGAGGAGATAGCCGACGAGGCTTCTCCCGAGCTGGGCCGCATCCGCCGCCAAATTCACAACCTGAACAACAAGGTTCGGGACGTGCTGAACGACATGATAAAGTCCCCAAAATACAGCGCCCTGCTTCAGGACGCCATCGTCACCATGCGGGGGGACCGCTTCGTAATACCCGTCAAGAGCGAGTACCGCGCCTCCGTCCCCGGCATAATCCACGACAGCTCCGCCAGCGGAGCCACCATCTTTGTGGAGCCCATGGCGGCGGTGGAGATAAACAACAAGCTCCGTGCCCTTTTGGGCGAGGAGCAGGAGGAGATTGAAAAAATCCTCACGGAGTTTTCCCAAAGAGTGGCACAGGACGCCGAGCTCATCGCCGCCGACTACGACGCCATAATGGAGCTGGACTTCATTTTCGCCAAGGGCAAGCTTTCCCGCTCCATGGACGGAAATCCGCCCCGGCTCAACAGCGAGGGACGGGTAAATATAAAAAAAGGCCGGCACCCGCTGATAGACAAAAACAGGGTGGTGCCCACGGACATCTATCTGGGTACGGACTTCGACACCCTCATCGTAACCGGTCCCAACACCGGCGGCAAGACCGTTTCCCTGAAAACGCTGGGACTGCTGACCCTGATGGCCCAGGCCGGGCTTCACATTCCCGCCTCGGAGGAGAGCGAGATAGCCGTGTTCGGTCAGGTATTCGCCGACATCGGCGACGAACAGTCCATCGAGCAGTCACTAAGCACCTTCAGCTCGCACATCGTGAACATCATCGACATACTGAAAAAGGCCGACCACCGCTCCCTTGTGCTCTTCGACGAGCTTGGCGCCGGAACCGACCCGGTGGAGGGCGCGGCCCTTGCCACCGCCATACTGGAGAGGGTGCGGAGCGTGGGCGCCCGCACCGCCGCCACCACCCATTACAGCGAGCTGAAGCTCTACGCCCTGTCCACGCCGGGAGTGGAAAACGCCGCCTGCGAGTTCGACGTGGAAAGTCTGCGCCCTACCTACAGGCTCCTCATCGGCGTCCCCGGCAAGAGCAACGCCTTTGCCATTTCCAAACGGCTGGGGCTGGAGGAGGAGGTCATCGACCGGGCCCGGCAGCTTGTGAACAATGACAATATCCGCTTCGAGGACGTAATTTCATCACTCGAGGCCAGCCGCGCCGCCGCCCAGCGGGAGCTGGAGGGAGCGGAGGCGGCACGGGCCGAGACCCTCGCCGCCCGTGACAGCGCCCTTCGCCAGCGGGAGACCGTGGAGAAGCAGAAGGAAAAAATACTCTCCGACGCCCGACGGGACGCGAAGCGGGTCTACGAACAGGCCAAGAAGGAGGCCGACGCCATCGTTCACGAGATGCAGGCCCTGCTCAAGAACGCCCGGGAGGACAACCTTAAGGCCATAGAGGAGGGGCGGCGGAAGCTGCGCCAGAACATGGGCAAAATGGAGGAATCCATAAGCGAGGACGTGTTCAGCGCCAAGGGCGGCTCCATCGACCCGAAAAAACTCAGGCTCGGCATGGAGGTGGAGGTCACCACCATGAACCAGAACGGCACCCTGCTCACCCTGCCCGACAAAAACGGCAACGTTCAGGTTCAGATGGGCATACTGAAAATCACCGCCAACGTCACCGCCCTGCGGGAGGCGAAGGCCGAAAAGAAAAAGCGGGCCGCCGAGTACCGCCCCGGCAGCAGCGGCAGCGTGGCCGCCGTCAAGAGCGAGATAGACCTGCGAGGGCAGCTTGCGGACGAGGCTATAATGGCCGCCGACAAATATCTGGATCAGGCGGCCATGGCTCACCTCGAGACCGTGAGCATAATCCACGGCAAGGGCACCGGAGCTTTGCGCTCCGCCATTCACGACCTGCTCCGCCACCATCCCCACGCCAAAAGCTTCCGCCTTGGCAAGTACGGCGAGGGCGAGACGGGCGTCACAATAGTCGAGATAAAGTGAGGGAGCTAACGGCTCAAATACAGCCACATCAGCACGGCGGCGGAAACAAGCATGACCGCCGTCAGGGCAAAAACTCCGGTCTTTCCCCGGCGGAGGCCGTACACCCCAAAGGAAAAGGTACGCGCCGCCGCCAGGGCAAAGGCCGCCAGAGCCGCGTATTGCAGAAAATACACCGTTACCGCCTCCGTTTACCGTTTTTCCGGCGAAAATCTGAGCTCGCCGAAGTCGTTCATGTCCACGTTTACTCTGACCTTGAACACCGCATTTTTGTAGCGGCTCTTCCAGTCGTAGTCCCTCCAGTCCTGATATGTGAGGAAGTTTATCTTCGCCCTGTCCCCCAGTCCCAGCACGTCGGCCCCAAACTCGGTTCGGGTGCGCTCCAGCAGCTCCTCGGTCTTTTGACTGAACGTTCGGTTCAGATAGTCCACAAAATTGCCGTAATCCTCCCGCGTGTGGAAGGCCCCGTCGATGCCGGTATATTCGCCCCGCAGTTCTATATCTATATCTATTTCCGGCACGTCGCCGGATTTTATTTTTATAACGGGACGGGAGTTCTGACTGAGAGCCACGTTGGCATATTTGCCGGTGCCGGGCACAAGGGCGCAGAACTGACCGAAGAACATATTTTTTTCCAAGATCTCAACTATGCTCCGCTCCATAAGACCCATAGTGCCCACCATTTTGTTGCCGACGAACACCGCGCAGCCGCAAAGAGCCGCCGAACCTTTGCCGTAGAGCGGGACCTCCTCGGCGGTATAGTTCAGGGCGAAGTCATCGGGCCGCTTATACGGATAGCCCTCCGCCGCAGTTTTTGCCCTGTCGCCGTCGGTCACGCCCACCAGCGGCAGGATATAGCCGCCCTCGTCGACCATGGCGCTGAAATAGTTGTTATAAAGGTAGGCCCGGCTGGTGCCGCTTGACGCCACCTTTGAAAACAGATGCTCTATGAACTTTTCGATATACACGTCCTGCTTTGGCTCCATGCTCTTGAACAGCTCATCCGGCTCCTGCTGAGAAACGCAGACATAGATGCTTGGCCTGAAGCCCCGGGTATTCACCAGATCCGCCATATATGAGAAAATGCCGCGCTTTTCCGCCAGCTTCTGCGAAAAGGCCACCAATTTTGTGTGGTTGGTGTCGATGCGCTTACTCTTGAAGGTGTCCAGCAGCCGCATGGCGCTGTACAGGCTGGGGGCCTCCACCGTCACCATGTCCTTTTCGTCGGTCTTTTCGCCCCCGGCCTCCTCTCCGCCGCCGCTGGGATAGGCGAACATATACGTCACCTTCAGCAGCCCGTTGTCTCCCTCGTCCAGCCCCACGGCTATGACGTAGGCCTTGTCGTTTATTTCGGCCACGGTGCCGCAGCCTCCCAAAAGCAGGGCGGCGGCAAGGCACAGTACAAGCTTTTTCACGCCGCCGTCCCCCTTTCGACCCGGCGCAGCCGGGCAACCGTCAGCACCGTGAAAACAAAGGCGATATAAAAGTAGTGGCTCCAGTTCAGCAGAACCTTGTACACGTCGTAGGCGTCCAGCTCCGAGGCGGGCAGCGTTCCCACCAAAAATACGATAAACACCAGCATGGGCATGAAGCCCCTCGGGTCTCCGGCCCCGCAGGCGGAATCCAGCAGCCTCCCCCCGGCGACGACCGAGGTGGACAGAGCGCAGATTATTACGCCCGTCCAAACAAAGATGACCGTAGGCTCCATCCGCTGTAAAAACGAACCGGCCTTTATCATTCTCGTCAACTGATAAAGGGGAAAGAAGAAGTTGCGGGAGGCCGGGTACGGCACCGCCAAACAGTAAATCAGGGCTAAAACGAAGGACACCGCCGTCACCGCGCCGATACCCACAAGACCTCCCGTGCGGAAGGTTCGGTAGTCCTTTACCCCCGGAGACAGCGTCAGCAGGTACAGCATCTCAAAGTTCCCGCTGAGCCGAAAGAGGGAGTGGATTATCACGGGACGTGCGCCCAGTCCCAGAATGGGCATAAGGTTGTTCAAATTGTAGTGAGGTATCAGCGCCAGCGAAACCATAATCACGGACAGAGCCGTAAATGGCAGGATAAGAATGCTGGCGTTGACATTCGAGCCAAAGCCCCGAAGGGCGCATATCAGCACCGGCACCAGTACGAAAAGGGCCACGTATTCCACGGTGGCGTTTTCCGTTTCAAGGGTCTGCATGGCCTCGGCCAGTATGCGGAACAGCAGCCCTCCTCTGACCGCCATTACGGCGGCGAGCAGCACGTTCAGCGCACCGCCGACGGCGGAGCCAAGGGTCTTACGGGTCAATCCGCCCAATCCCAGCTCCACATAGGGCTTGTACAGGGCGGACACCGCCAGGAACAGCAGCAGCGACGCCAGTCCCTTCAGCAATATGGCTATCCACGCGGCGCTGCCGGCGGCGCTTACCATGAAATACGGCAGCACAAGCAAATACTTTGCCAGCGCGAGATTGAAAAACAGTATCGACAGGGATGCCGCTCCGATCTTTCTGTCGTTTTTATTTGCCATGCTTCCACCCCGCTGAAAAAAATCCCTGCTTCCGGCGGCGCCGGGGGTTGACATAGTCGTCCCGGTAGTCCTGCTTCCATATTCTGGGATAGAGCAGGGTTTTGGGCACTCCGCCGTGGGTCATGGGGGCCACGGGCACGAACATGGGCACGCCCATGCTGTAGGTGTCGGCCCAGAGCACGCCGTTGACAAAGACTCCGGCCGTTATGCCCAGAAAGCCTCCCACCGCCCCCAGAAAAATATACGCGAACCGCAGTATCCGGGCGGAAATGCCCAGATAGTAGTTGGGCGTGGCAAAGGAGCCTATGGCCGCTATGGATACGATTATGATGAGTATGGGGCTGACGATACCGGCGCTGACCGCCGCCTGACCCAGTATCAGGGCACCGACGATGCTCAGGGTGGTGCCCGAGGGAGTGGGTACGCGTGCGCCGGCCTCACGGATTATCTCCAGCGAAAGCTCCATTATGATTATTTCCACTATGGTGGGAAAGGGCACCTTGTCCCGTGCCGCCACAATGGAGATGAGCATATCCGTGGGCAGTATCTCCCCGTGGAAGTTCACCACCGCCACATACAAGCCCGGCAGCAGCAGGGAGCAGATAAAGGCCATCATCCGTATCACCCTTATCATGTTCACGTAGGGTACCCGAAGGTAGTGATCCTCGGCGGACTCGTTCAGCTCAAAGACCGTGGTGGGCATGATTATGGCGAACGGAGAGCCGTCCACCAGCACCACCGCCCGTCCCAGCAGCAAGGCTCGGGCCGCCCGGTCGGGACGCTCGGTAGCCATGAACTGGGGCAGGGTGATGAGGGAGCTTCCTTCAAGATACTGCTCCAGTTCGGCGGAGGAGAACAGATAGTCGATGTTCAGGGAGGTTATCCGCCGTTCCACCTCACGGACGAGCTGTTCCCCCGCCACATTTTGCAAATACATCAGGGCAACCGGGGTCTGACTGATGGTGCCCACCGAAAACTCCTTGCTGACAAGGCTTTTGTTCCTCACCAGATGGCGTATGAGGGCGGTGCTCTCCCTTATCTGTTCGCTGAAAGCGTCGTTGGGTCCCCGTATGACCTTTTCCACCTCGGGACTCTCAACGCCCCTGTGCTCCCAGCCCTTGGCGTCCACGGATATGGCCTTGCCGTAGCCCTCGATAAGCAGGATAACGCTGCCGTAGTTGGCGTCGAAGGTCAGGGTGCCGAGAGTGTTTGTCTCCTTGACCTCGCTCTGGATCAAAAGCACGTTCATTATATCCGAGTACGAACGTATTTCGGTGCTTCGGCTGCCCATCATCAGGGGACGGAGGATAAAGTCGTTGACGCCGGCCTTGTCCACCAATCCGTCGAAGAAATAAGCGCAGCATTTGACGTCGCGGCCGCTGAGTCTCAGGGTGAACTCCCTGATTTTAAGGTCGCCGTTCAGATCTTTCGCCAGAGCCGTGTCCATGGCGGCCTTATCCTTTTTGTAATTGCCCGACAGCTCCCGGCCGCCCTCGTTCATCTGCGGCTCATAGTCCGGGTCGGGGCGGCCCGGCTCGTCCAGCAGAAATTCATCCTCCTTTTCCGGAGGAGAGTATAAAAATATGTCCCTGATCTTCACGGGCATCACCTCTCCGGTATATTTTGCCCCGAAAAATTTGGTAACATACACGCTCCGGCAACTTCGGTAATTTAAAAATGGGCTATAAAATAAGTTGCTCTGTAACATGGATGCACGGGGGCCGTCAAAAAAATCGTGCAGAACGGCGTCGTCACAAGCTCGGTATCGCTTGTTTCGATTTAAAAAATCGAAACGTGGTTTACCTCGCTGTTCCTCCTTTTCCCCACAAACAACAAAGTTGTTTGTGGGGAGTGGTACTATCGAACTCGCAAAAGGTTGGTAGCAAGCGTAGGCGTAATGAGGGCGGCTTACCCGCCCGAATAGCCGGAGCGCCGCATGACCTTTTGCGAAGAAGGAGGGGCAAGCCCTCGCGCGACGACATTTTTGCAAAAAAGTGTCGGAGCATAGACGGGCTTTGCCCCGACGCCGCCGAGGGTGATTTTCGTTCGTAGTTCAAGGGCATAAAATGAGAAAATTCGCTCGTTAGGGCGAATTTTCTACATTAATTCACTATTTTGTTTTTACTGATCGATTATATAACGTTCTACAATTTGCCTTAAATAAAGACTTTAAGCCCTTGAACGTTCTGCGCCATTTTTTACGGCCCCTTAGAATGTCGGATTTTGCCGACACTTTTGTCAGTATAATTTATGCTTCCATATGCTTGCCAAGAAACCCGGCGGCGCTCTGGCAGAGCTTCTGCTCCACTTCCCCCATGCTGTCGCCGGTGAGGTCAGTCACCATGACTACGGTTCCTATCGTGTCGCCCTCGCTGATGATGGGGGCCATTACTCCGGCGAAATACTTGTCCGCCCCGTCAACCACGGGCACGGGGTCGCTGCCGCCGGGCTCCATGACGAAAAGCCGCTTTTCGTCCATAAGCTGCTCAAGACGGTCGCTGATGCGCTTTTCCTGAAGTTCCTTCCTTGGCGCGCCGGACACGGCTATGACGTTGTCCTTGTCGGTGATGAGCACCGGCGAGCCGCTGGTCTTGGACAGCGTTTCGGCGTACTCCGTGGCGAAGTCGCCCAGCTCGCCGATGGGGGAATACTTCTTGAAAATTACCTCTCCGTCCCGCTCGGTGAATATCTCCAGCGGGTCACCTTCCCTTATGCGCAGGGTGCGGCGAATTTCTTTGGGAATGACGACCCTGCCAAGGTCGTCTATCCTCCTCACGATGCCTGTTGCTTTCATATATCAATTTCTCCTTTTTGCTTTGTTACAAGACGTATTATTTGCAATGAGAGAAATTTTATCCGTGGCAGATTTTTACTTGATTGGTATTGACATTGGTCCAGTTGGGCGGAAAAGGCCTTGACGGCGTTCAATCTTTGTCTAAGTGTGGAGTGAATGTTGCAATGGCTTTTTTAATATGAGATTTTCCTCCTCTAATTGAGCGTTGCGCTTTTGAAGTCCTTTGATCTGCTGAGCGGTAATGACGGTATCGTCGTCAATTTTGACCTCTGAGTAAAGCTTTACCCATTTAGAAAGAGCGCTGGTTAAAACTCCATACTCCAAGTGTATCTGTGAACAGCTTTTACCGGAATGATACAAATTTACGATGGTTTTCTTGAATTCTGTTGAATGGGTTTTGTTACTTGACATAGTGTTTCTCCTCTCTTGTTTTCTCTTTTAAGGCAATACCGCACAGAGATTGTGCCCGTATTGCGCCGCAGATTTTTTGACGGAATTACGAAAACGACGAAAGAATACTGTCGTATTTCAAGGAGTTTTCGTAAGAAACGTCGGAAAAGATGCAAGCAAGACGGGTGCAAAGCTCACAAGCAGTCTTTGTGCGGTATTGACTTAACATATTTCCTTTTTCTTGTCTATTTTTTAGTGTACATCTAGATGATTTTTACGCAAAATTTTATGAGGTGCCTGGTAAAATTCACCACTATCCAAAGGTATTCTTGACTGGTTAACTATTAGCCGATGTTCCTCTGCAATATATTCGCTTTATTGTCCTTATTTCGTATAAAATCTGATATAGTGCTAATAAGGCGCCGTAGGCAAAGCCAACAGCACCTTATTAGGATCATCTCAATTTTCTATTATTGCGGTCAATCATCATATCAAGTTCCTCATCAGAGATTTTTCCATAACCATTACGAATCCTTGCTGTTAAATCATTAAAAAATTCTTGCTCACAATTATAGCAACCCTCGCTATAATTTCGCGCATAGTCTTTATGTGTGACATTTTTTAACTCCTTTTTTTCCAGTTCTTCTTTTGTCGGGGGATAAACTTTTATTTTGCCGTTTTTCAACTCACGGTAATGACAGTCTGGTGTATTATTCGTCAAATGCCACTTTTGTAAATCACGGAAAATATACATACTAATAAACCTACTTACATCAGCCGAAAGTTTCTTCCGTATAATATTTTTTGGAACAAGCAAAATTTTTTTCTCGCTGTCAACTATAGGTACATACTCAAATAACTCTTTCCACTGAAGAGTACGTATATCCCAGTAATATCCTATAAATACTTTGTAGTTGGAAAGCGGAATACCCATTTTTCTGCATTGCTCAACAGTAAATTCTGACAGATGTCTACGGATAACATTGGTAATCAAATCGGACATTTTATCAGCGTCAAAATTTCTCAGGTACATACATTGGAATAAAGGACCTGTATTAGGATTAAGATGTTGGCAAGTAACATTATAAAATTCAAGGAATAATGGGGAAAGTTCTTCGGAAGTTGACCCTTTACCGTAATTGCTTTTTCGTCTTAAGCCGAGATTTGTTTCGTTCGGTTCGGAGGCATGTTCAAAAAGTTGATATAATCTCGCCATGTTATTCAATTTACAGGCTGAAACTACTTCATGGAAAAAAGATTCTATACTTTTTTTAGCTGCCAAACAAAATGGATCCGTCAAGGATGTAATTACAAATGCGTCTATAAAAACAGCCGCGTCTTGATAAATGTCACTGTTAAAAAAATCAATGTCTTTGTGACGTATACCTAACAAACCGTAGTATTCTAAAAATTTCATAATAATCTCCTTAATATATTTTTGTACGGCAACGTCGCGCTAAGGGAAGGATAAACGCACAAGGCACAGAAGTTCAATCGACAAAACTGCTATAACTTCGTGCCGCACAACACCAGTTGAAATATTATTTGATTTTTGCTCTGTTTTGTGGAGCAAATAACGCAATACAAATGTAGCCTTGAAGATTTACAAAAAACATTTTTATTGCCGCATACCTTTTTACCAAAAGATTTTTTCGAGATAAATTTAAGAAGGCTATTGTAAAAAATGGTTTGTTGTGGTATACTAAAAAGGCATGAAAATAGTATAGTCGGTTGGCCCCACTTGCTTTTTTCATCAAAAGCTTCATTGACTTGCCCTCAATGGAGCTTTTTATCTTATTATTTTAGTTCATAAGAGAAGCCTTACTTAGGTCGAAAACCATTGCATTCTCATCTCTCAGCAACGTACCATCGGTTTTGTATGACTCTTTCTTCAAGTCCCACCCCATCATGTATTGCAACGTGTTCAGCAAATCCTTGCCATTCCATCTAACGGACACAGCACCGGACTTTTTTTCCTTGTAGAATTTAACCGCATTCGGTGTACTCTTATCACATACCCTGATGGCAATTTGCCCGGCGTCACCATTTAGAAGTAAAACTACATACTCCGGATAACCAAGCTTCATTGTCACGGCCTTGTTGAAAGTCACTCCGTTTTGCGTCACAGAAACAGACGGCACTCCTTCCCCAAAATTAAACGTTGAGAAGTCGTCTAGAATGCTCACATTTTGCACCTCCTCTCAGTCATCTTTATTATACACTATTCGCAGCAAAAAGTCAAGTGTATTTGTAAAATTTGTGTGCAAAATAATTTACGCTCATGAACCTGTTTTGCTCGTTTAATTTGCATACTTTTATCGATATATCTCTCTGCGTTCGTAAAATGGCAATCCATCTATGCACCATTTGATTTTAATGTTTGTGTCAGCAACTTTATTCTATCATAGTTTTTGGGTCATCTTTTTCTGCACTTTGTTTTTTTGCGAAAAATTCTGATTTATTACTGTTCTTAAATAATCTTTTTGCTATAAAATAACGGGCCGTGGAATAAGTATATAAATGAAAACAAAACATCTGCAGATAAAATAAAGCTGAGATTTATCAATAAAACATTTTTAAGGCAATACCGCACAAAGACCGCTAAGGAGTTTTGTACCCATTCTTACTTGCATCTTTTCCGACATCTTACGAAAACTCCTTGAAATACGACAGTATTCCGGCGTCGTTTTCGTAATTCCGTCAAAAAATCTGCGGCGCAATACGGGCACAATCTCTGTGCGGTATTGTCTTAAATTTATAACTCATAAAAACACTCCCTCACGATAGCATAAGGGATTGTATTATATCTTTTTTTATCAAAATCCAAAGATATATTGCGAATCGTTATGTTATTTTTTACATTGCCTTTAAAAAGACCGTCGCCTGCGGAGGCAAACTCAGCAGGCGACGGTTATCTGTTATGTTTTTTCGGTTTTACCGTCTGCGGGCATCCCTGTGAAAAAAGTAGCCCAGATTAATTCTTACTTCCCGTCTCCCAATATCGTTATTCGTGTAACAGCAGGTGTCAAAACCAATCAGTTCAAATCCCTCATGGAGGTAAAAACCTATGGCGTTCGTGTTGCAGGACTGCGTTTCCAAAATGACGGCACGCCGGTTTTGACTAAGGGCGATTTCTTTAGCCTTATCCATCAGTTTTTTCCCTATTCCCTGACGGCGAAGCTCATCAGCCACCCACAGTTCTGTGACCGTAAGCCTGTTTGACCATTCCTCCGGACAAACCTCAATGCAAGCTTGCAGCTCGTCGTCCTCGCTTACTATGCCATAGGCTTCGGCGTTTTCCCAATGATCCTGATACAGTGAATCGGGAAAGTCATATTCTTCGGGAGTATGAACTATTTCCCTCTCCGCCGGTTTTTTTATCAGCGAGATCGTACAGCCGCCGCTGTCAAGGGGCGACATTTCAAAATCATAGTAGCTGTCGCTTCTCGTAACTAAAGGAATGACTGTGCCTTTCCACTTCTCTTTCGGTAAAGCAATAATTTTGTATTTGAAATTTTCCATCTATTCCACTTTCTTCAATAAATATTGTGATTTATACGGTGTTTTTACGTCCGTTAAAACAAGGGCATGGGTCGGGACTACGTTAGACCAAATCCATACCCGTATTTGTTTATGCCTTTGCGTATTCGGCCTTGAGCTGCGCCAATGTCTCGCGGGAGATGTCCAACGTGTCCATTATGTCCTCGTCAGATTTGTTCTTCCCGAGGAGGCGGAACACTAATTTTTTTGTGGTTTCAATTATGCCCTTTTTCTCATAGTCTCTAAGTGTGGCGTTTAAAATCTGCTCATCATCAAACAGTGAGAACATAATATCATGCACCTCTCCTTCATGGCTTGACAAATATTCTTTTAACACATTTTCATCTTTACAAATGTTAAAGAAGTGAAGTGTTATGCTTCAGACTGAAGCTTCGACATATATGCTTTACGCTCGTTTTCAGGCACATTGGCCGCGTTAATGGCCTGTTCGGCTGTCAAGTGCAGACTGCTCATCATGGACTTGAGGGTTTTAAGAATACCTTCGGCTTTACCTTCTTCGCGGCCCTTTTTCTCATAGTCTCTAAGTGTAGCGTTTAAAATTTGCTCATCGTCAAACAGTGAAAACATAATATCGTGCACCTCTCCTTCATGGCTCGACAAATATTCCTTTAACACATTTTCGTCCTTGCAAATATTTATGGTTTCCTCTATGGCCTCACGGGTGCGGCCATGCTTCTTAAGCTGTTCAGTGTAGATTTTGGTGAAGGTCACGTATTGATTGATAATATCCCCTTGTTCACCATCAGTTATGACACCGACCCTCACCTCGAGGGCCGACTGTTCGCCGCCGAAGAACTCCTCCGAAAGGGTTATATATCCTTCATCCACTTTTTTCTCACCGGTGTAAATAACATACAGCTCCGGTTTGGGAAGGGTCAGCTTCGAACTTCCGTAGACGTTTAGCTGTTCTTTCTCGATATAGTCCTGATAAGTCTGCACCAGATACATAAGTCCGCGAATGATGATGTTAACTGTCCATGTGCTCTGAGCCTCTACCAATACAACAAGCCGCCCATCCACGGTAAAGCCAAGGTCGTTATAGATGCTGTCCGTAAGGATATTTTTCAGCGTGACAATTTCTATTCTTTCCTCGGGAACAGCTCCAACCTCCGGATGCAGGGCCTCATAGAGCTGGGCCACATATTTGGGATGCTGAAACAGATTGGTGAACACGCTGTCCTTTACGTTGCGCTTCACAAGTATGCTCTCGGCCATGGCACCACTTCCCCTCTATTTTCAGTATACCACTAAAATATAAAATTGTCAACACAATTTACAGACAAAAGACGCTTGAACACCTTGCTCGGCAGATCAGTGCAAAAGTGTTCACGAAAACACACTCTATATAATTTGTTCACCCCCCAAAAAATTTAAAGTGAAAATTATCAATCAGTTGATTTTACATAAATTTTGATGTATAATATTCTTATCGAGGTGATTATCGTGCTGAAAAACAAGCTTGGAATTACAGACCCCGCGGAGCTTGCCCGCCGGATGAATGAAAATGGGCTAATTGATATTGTGGGCAGAGGTGCAGGCAAGAAGTATAAATTAAAGTGAAGGATAATATATGGCACGTTATAGCGTTAATAACTATACAATGGAAAACTCCAAAACAACCTTAAACGATGCCAACACATTGCACACCACCCGCAACGGAGTTCATGCCCTTGGTGTTTATGATGGTGAAAAAATTGAAGTTCTTGAAGGTTCTGAAATTGATATGAGCCGCATGTGTCATTCCGACAAAATTGAGAAGCAGCGGCAAACAGCCCTTCAAAACGGGGATATCGGTCTTAAAGGTGACAAGTACATACTGAATGTTTCTGTTCCGTTCACTTCTCCCAGTTCGGCAGCAATGTTTGTACTTGGTGGAAGCACCAACGGATGGGTCGAATGGAAAAATAAAGACGGCAAAACTCTTGATGAAATGTACCGAAAATAACAGCAGCTAATATTATGCTGAAAAGTTGGGAGTTGCGGCGCATGAATTGTGAGAACACAGATCTTCCTTTAGTGCTGACAATCTGAAATTGGATATGGTGCTTATCAAGGACGACCAGCGTTATTATTTGCCGAACAAGCAAATTCAAAGCGAGATGGCCCACAAGTCCGGGGTAAACTTCAGCGGGCGGCCAATACAGTGGCGGCTCACGGACCAATTCGGCCGTAACATCCCGCCCGAGGAGCTGTAATTCCCCACTACCGTGACAACTGCCTGCGTTGCGGCAGCAAGCTAATATGCAACGGCTGCTCAGACTGCGGAAAATGCGGGGTGAGCCTTTAATACTAATCCCTAATAAAATCATCAATTTACAGTATTGCCTGCGGTCTCTTCCTTGTCTGGCACAAAAAATCCTCCACTCTCGGTTGACGCTTTTAATAGGGTTTAGTATTAGCGCGGAGGCGCGGCCCGCCATCGCGGAACAGATCGCCCGCGCCAAGGCCGAAAGCGACATGGTGGTGCTGTTCCCGCACTGGGGCACGGAGTACGACACCGAGCCCGACGAGTACCAGCGGGACTGGCTGAAATTTTTTAACGAAAACGGCGTCGACGTGATAATCGGCGCCCACCCCCACGTAGTCCAGCCGGTAGAGGACTATGTGGGAGAGAGCGGCTATCGGACGGTGGTGTTCTATTCCCTCGGGAACTTCATCTCCAATCAGGACTCGGTGGTGAAGGAGCTGGGCGGCGTTGCAAGAGTGACCCTTGTCAAGGACGAATCCGGCTGCCGAATTGAAAAATACTCCCTTGAGCCCTGTTTTACCCATGTTTCCGGCGGGAAATATACGGTCTATATGCTGGACGACTACAGTGACGAGCTGGCCCGAACCCATTCCAAGTACGGCGGAAGCCTTACGGTGGAACGGATAAGAAAAACCTTCGACGGCATAGTGAACGTGTCGGAGGAGGCTCCGGAAGAAGCTGCGTAAACGGGGCCGTGAAAAAATTGCGCAGAACGTTCAAGGGCTGAATGACTTAATTTAAGGCAAATTTGAGTGTTATATAACCAGTCAATAAAAGCAAAATAATTTCATAATGTAGAAAATTCGCCCTTACGAGCGAATTTTCTCATTTTTAAGCCCTTGAACTACGAACGAAAATCACCCTCGGCGTACCTATGTACGCCGTCGGGAGGGCTTTCTCGGCGGCAGGCTTCGCCTGTCGCCTGCGAGAGCTGATTTTCGTCCCTTCTGCACGATTTTTTCGACCGGCCCCCGTGCCTCCAGATTACATTGTGAGTTTTTTTACGGCCCATTCCATATCAGTTTTTCAGGCTGTGTATGGGCGCGGGGATACGTCCGCCCCGGGCGATAAAGTCCGCGCAGCTTGCGCCGTTGACCGGCATCACCGGGGCGGTGCCCAACAGGCCGCCGAACTCCACGCTGTCCCCCACCTTTTTGCCCGCGGCGGGAATGACGCGGACGGCGGTGGTCTTTGTATTCACCACGCCAATGGCCATCTCGTCGGCGATTATGCCGCTTATGGTCTCGGCGGAGGTGTCGCCGGGAACGGCTATCATGTCCAAACCCACGCTGCACACGCAGGTCATGGCCTCCAGCTTTTCAAGGGTAAGGCAGCCGCTTTCGGCGGCGGCTATCATTCCGGCGTCCTCGCTGACGGGAATAAAGGCGCCGCTGAGGCCCCCCACATAGCTGCTGGCCATTACGCCGCCCTTTTTGACGGCGTCGTTCAGCAGAGCGAGAGCGGCGGTGGTGCCGTGGGTTCCGCACTGTTCGAGGCCCATTTCCTCAAGGATATGTGCCACGCTGTCCCCCCTGGCGGGGGTGGGAGCCAGAGAAAGATCCACTATGCCGAAGGGCACGCCGAGGCGGCGGCTGGCCTCCTCGGCCACCATCTGACCCACGCGGGTTATCTTGAAAGCGGTTTTTTTCACGGTCTCGGCCACGACGCCAAAGGGTCGGCCCTTTACCCGCTCGAGGGCGCACTTCACCACGCCGGGGCCGCTGACGCCCACGTTGATGGCGCACTCCGGCTCGCCCGCGCCGTGGAAGGCTCCGGCCATGAATGGATTGTCCTCCACCGCGTTGGCAAAGACCACCAGCTTGGCGCAGCCGAAGCCGCCCCTGTCCGCCGTGGCGGCGGCGGTGTCCTTTATCACCCTGCCCATCTGAGCCACGGCGTCCATATTTATGCCGGCCTTGGTGGTGGCAACGTTGACGCTGGAGCAAAGGAAGTCCGTGGTTGCCAGAGCCTCGGGTATGGAGGCGACGAACTCCCGGTCGGCGTTGGAATAGCCCTTTGCCACAAGGGCGCTGTAGCCCCCGAGAAAGTTGACCCCCGTGGCCTTTGCCGCCCGGTCAAGAGCGCGGGCGAACTCCAGACTGTGGCCGCAGGGGGCGCAGATGAGTGAAACGGGCGTCACGGAAATGCGCTTGTTCACAATGGGTATGCCGAACTCCGCCTCGATTTGTTCGCCGGTGGAGACCAGATTTTCCGCCAGGCGGGTTATTTTGTCGTACACCTTGTCCACGGCCCTGTGCCAGTCGTCGCTGACGCAGTCAAAGAGGGAGATCCCCATTGTTATGGTGCGGACGTCGAGGTGCTCGTCCTTTATCATGTTCAGGGTTTCGATAATTTCGACGGGATTTACGTTAAGCACAGGTCATACCCCCTCAAATGCGGTGCATTGAATTGAAAAGCTCCTCCCGCTGAATGGAGACGGACACGCCAAGCTCCTCGCCAACCTTTGCCAAGCCGGTCTGGAGCGAGGAGAGATCGAGGCCGCTTTCGGCGGAATCCACCAGCATTATCATGGTGAAGATGTCCTGCATGATGGTCTGGCTGATGTCAAGAATATTCACGCTGTTCTCGTACAGGTAGCCGCTTACCCGGGCGATGATGCCGGTGCGGTCCTTGCCCACGACTGTTACGACTGCTTTCATGTTAAGTTCCTCCGTATGTTCAGTTTTGCTGATTGTATCACGATTGTAAAAAAATTTCAACCGTCAAATTGTACTAAATTTTCGTCGGCATGGGAACCTTGCCCTAACCGAATATCCATGTTTTTACCACGGCGAGGCACTCCCGCAGATAGTTTTGGGGCAGGGTGTACCACTCGGTATTGGCGTGACAGTGGGCCGGACGGCCCAGCCCTTCGTTTTTGGCCGTGAGACCCGCCCGGTAAATGTGGAAATCGCTGGTTATGTAGGCCGTCCGATAATTCTCTCCCAGCCTTTCGTCAAGGATTTTCTTTGAAAAACGGAAGTTTTCCCGGGTGTTGACCGAGCGATCCTCCGTAACGATAAGACTGTCGGGCACGCCCCTGTCCGCAAGGTAGCGGCGCATGGCTTCGGCCTCGGAAATGTCCTCCTGAACGCCCTGACCTCCGGAGACCACGATAAGAGCCTCCGGATTTTCGGCGTGGAACTTCAACGCCCGATCCAGCCGTCGGGCCAGAGTCTTTGACGGCACGTCGCCGTGAACCGCCGCCCCCAGCACGATTACGGCGTCGACGTCCCCCGTCCCGCTGTCAATGCCGCCGTAAACCGCCAGAAAGACGGAAAGGGCCAGAACGCAGCCAAGGCCGAAAAAGCACAGGTTCCGAAGCCATTTTATCGGCCCGCGGGCGCCGTTCACCCGGCGGAAAAATATGCCGTAGGCCAGCACGGCCGCTCCCAGCGCCAGCGAAAGCAGCACGCCAAGGTTGAGGTTGCTGACGGCGGCCACTGCCAGCCCGTCCAGAAGCAGAACCGCTCCAATGGCCGTCACGGCGGCCTTCACTCCCCGGCCTCTCTTTCGTACTCGTTCTCCACCCGCTCAAGGGCCGAGGTGACGTCCTCACGCTTTATCACCGTCACGCCGGTGAAGGAGCAGCGCAGGGCCTTATTGAGCATATCCTCGGCGTCCTCGTAGTCGCCCTTCTTTTCCAGAACAAGGGCGTACCGGTAGTAGGGCGTGGGACTGGGCTGGGGGGTCTTAAGCAGGGTAGCGTATACCTCCGCCGCCTCGTCGAGGCTACCCCTCTCCAGATACCATGTGCCCATATTGTCGGCAATGGAGCGGTCGTCGGCGTTGTAGTCGTAGGCTTCCTTCAGGAAGCTCTCGGCCTCCTCGGCCATGGAGGGGTCTGCCTTGGCCTTGTCCAGATAGAGCAGGCCGAGAGTGCCGTAGGTGTCGGTGGCGGGGAGCTCGGCGTGGGCCTCCTTCATAATATCAAAGGCCTCGTCAAGCCGCCCCTCCTTCCACAGGACGATGGCCTTGTTGTGCTTGGCCCGGCATATGTCGGCCTTGGTGCCCTTGCCCTCGGCGATATATTTGTCCAGCACCTCCACGGCCTTACCGTTCATGTTCTCACGTATCAGGCAGTAGCTGTAATACACGGCCATGGTTCCCTTGAGCTTGCCGGTGTTATAAGCCTTTTCCATTAGCTCAAGGCCCTTTTTCCGGTCGCCCTTGTTGTAAATTCCGTTGCCCCGGAGCATCAGTATGTCGGCCCGGCGAAGCACGGCAAAGGCGGCGATGAATACGATCACCGCGATAAAGCCCGCCCACGCGCCCACAAAGTGGTTCAGGGCAACGACAGCCGCCACCACGGCGATTATCACTAACAAATTCATTTATATGTCCCCTTTCTGTTTAATCAGAAATATGAGTTACAATAAAAATCGGGAAAGAACAGAGCTATTCCTAATTCCTAATTACCTAAAACTCCGCGCTGCCGGTGGTTCTCGGGAAGCTCTGGACGTCGCGGATATTCTGGACGCCGGTGATATACATCAAGGCCCGCTCGAAGCCCAGACCGAAGCCCGCGTGCCGGGCGCTGCCGTAGCGCCGCAGGTCGAGATACCACCAATAGTCCTCCTCCTTCAGGCCCAGCTCTTTCATGCGGGCGGCGAGCAGCTCCAACCGCTCCTCGCGCTGGCTGCCGCCGATTATCTCTCCAACCCCGGGGACAAGGCAGTCCATGGCCGCCACCGTCCTTCCGTCGCCGTTGAGCCGCATATAGAAGGCCTTGATGTCTCTGGGATAGTCGGTGACGAACACCGGCCGGCCGAATACCTTCTCCGTCAGGCAGCGCTCGTGCTCGGTCTGGAGGTCGACGCCCCACTCCACGGGGTATTCAAACCTTTGGCCGCTGTTTTTCAGCAGCTCGATGGCCTCGGTGTAGGTCACTCGGGCGAAGTCGGAGCTTATGACGAAGTTCAGCCGCTCCAGCAGGCCCTTATCCACGAATTTGTTGAAGAAGGCCATCTCCTCGGGGGCGTTGTCAAGCACGTATTTTATGATATATTTCAGCATATCCTCCGCCAGAGCCATATCGTCCTCAAGGTCGGCGAAGGCCATCTCCGGCTCCACCATCCAGAACTCGGCCCCGTGACGGGGAGTGTTGCTCTTTTCCGCCCGAAAGGTGGGCCCGAAGGTGTAAATGGAGCCCAGAGCCATGGCGTGGGTCTCGCCGCTGAGCTGGCCGCTGACGGTAAGGTTGGCGGCCTTGCCGAAAAAGTCCTTCGACCAGTCCACGTCTCCGCTTTCGGTGCGGGGCGGGTCGTTCACGTCAAGGGTGGTGACGCGGAACATCTCCCCCGCGCCCTCGCAGTCGCTGGCGGTAATGATGGGGGTGTGGACATAGACGAAGCCCCGCTCGTTAAAAAATTTGTGTATGGCGAAAGCCAACAGGCTCCTGACACGGAACACCGCCGAGAAAAGATTTGTCCTCGGCCGCAGATGGGCGATGGTGCGCAGGTACTCGTTGCTGTGGCGCTTTTTCTGGAGGGGATAGTCGGGCGTGGACGCGCCCTCCACCCAGGCGAGGTCGGCGTTGACCTCAAAGGGCTGGGCCGCTTCGGGGGTAAGGCGTATCTCGCCCTCGAACCACAGAGCCGCGCCCACGTTCTGGCCGGCTATCCCGTCGTAGTTTTCCAACCGGCTCCGCTCAATAACCACCTGAAGACTCTCGAAAAAGCTGCCGTCGTTCAGGGACACGAAGCCGAAGGCCCCCGACAGGCGGATGCTCCGCACCCAGCCCGCCACACGAACCCGCTGGCCGTCAGCGAGGTCTTTTGACCGGTAAAGCTCTTTTACTGTCGTGCGTTTCATATATGTCTCTCCTTATATTTTGAAATGAGGATATTCTGTTACCGTATTTATAATTATCTCACAAAAAAATAAATTTGTCCATACTTTACTGTTAAATTTTTCTTAAACTTCTTGACTTTATTGGAAATTTGTTATAGAATATAAAAGGATATACATGGACATCTTTAAGATTTGGAGAGAGGATCAATGAAAAAGGGATTAAAACCCAATAAAAATACAAAAGATAACAATTCGAAGGTGGAGGCGAGGATGAACGCCGAGCGGCTGTCCGACAAGGCGGTGCTGATCTCCGCTCTTGCCATACTCTACGGCATACTCCTGCTTTTCCTCCAGAACATGGGTTACAGCATAGCCACCGCCTCCGGCGCGGTGACCTTTGTGTGCATACTTTTCTGGGGCAGCATAGTGGGCGCGATGCTATTCGCGGCTCTGGCCGTGTACCGGGAGCAGCGGGGGCTTCTGCTTTACAGCGGAATTTTCATTTACGTGCTGTGGACGACGGCGATCATACGCTTCACCGGCAACTGGGCGCAGGCCTTCGCCATAGTGTATGTGAGCCTGTTTTCAGCCTTTGTTCTCGTTCATGTGAATATTTGGCTCCGCACCACGGGGCGGTTCGAGAAAAAGTCCGTCAGAATCATATTTAACACCGTGGCGGTGGTAATTTTGGTTTTGCTGACGCTCTGCTCGATGGGTTTGAGAACGGGAATACTGAAAAGTCTTTTAGGCGTGTAATTTAAGGGGCTGTAAAAAATGGCGCAGATCTGCGTCGTCACAAGCTTCGGTATTGCGTGTTCGGTATTGCGTGTTTTGATTAAAAAATCAAAACTGTTAATCGATGTGGAAAAACCGTCTTTTTACAAGAAAAAGTCGGTTTTTTATTTATTGTGCCCTTGAGTGTCCGGGCAAAACACGATTTTTTTGACAGCCCCCGTGTCTCCGGATTACACAGAGAGTTTTTTATACTAATCCCAAATTAAAAACATAAATATGCGAGTTTATTATGGTAACAATGACAGATAAAAAAGGCTTCCCCATCGTCGTCGCAAGCTCGGTATCGCTTGTTCCGATTTAAAAAATCGGAACGTGGCTCACCTCGCTGCTCCTCCTCTCCCCACAAACAACTTCGTTGTTTGTGGGGCCCCCGTAAGCTGTCGGCGAAGCCGACTGATGAGGTGTAGGACGCGAAGCGTCCGTTTAGAACACACTCGGTAAAGCTAACGCCGCCTACGGCGGCTACACCTCATCCGGCACTTCGTGCCACCTTCTCCTCAAGGAGAAGGCTTTATTATGCGACAGTTACATAACTTGGTGATGACGCCCTGCACGAGTTTTTTTTACATTCCTTTCCTTTTATTAAAGGAATGTTTACATTTTTTCAAAAAATAGTCCTTGACATTTTACAAATTATAGCTTATAATATAAGTGTATTTTTGTGCCCCTTGCATAAAAATTTAATATATAGAGAAGGAGGTGTTTCAATGGAAGCAGTTCTCATTGCCATTGCTGTGGTTCTCCTTCTCCTGATACCGGTAACAGGTTTTATCTGCTTTAAGAAGGGTATTGACCATAGAAAAAAGATTGCGGAAGCCGAAATAGGCAGCGCCGAGGAACAGGCCGACAAAATACTTGCCGAGGCCGCTAACGAGGCCGAAAACAAAAAGCGCGTCGCCCTGGTCGAGGCAAAAGAGGAGATACTTAAGTCCCGCAATGAAGCTGAGCGCGAGTTTAAGGAGCGCCGCAGCGAAATCAGCCGACAGGAGAGAAGAATACAGCAAAAGGAAGAAAATCTTGACAAAAAGACCGAGGCTCTCGAAAAGAAGGATGAGCTTTTAAACAAAAAAATAAAAGCCGCCGAGGCGAGGCAGGCCGAGATCGAGGAGCTGCATCGGAAGGAGACCGAGGTGCTGGAAAGGCTCAGCGGCCTGACCGCCGATGAGGCTAAGGAGTATTTGCTGCGTAACATTGAAAGCGAGGTCCGCCACGAGGCGGCCATCATGATCAAAGAAATCGAAACACAGGCGAAGGACGAGGCAGAAAAGAAAGCGAAAGACATCATCAGCACCGCCATTCAGAAATGCGCCGCGGATCACGTGGCCGAAACCACCGTCAGCGTCGTATCCCTGCCCAACGACGAGATGAAGGGCAGGATAATAGGACGCGAGGGCCGCAATATCCGCGCCCTTGAAACTTTGACGGGTATTGACCTGATAATCGACGACACGCCGGAGGCCGTTATCCTCTCGGGCTTTGACCCAATCCGCCGCGAGGTGGCAAGGGTCGCCCTTGAAAAGCTCATTACCGACGGCCGAATCCATCCCGCCCGCATTGAGGAAATGGTGGAGCGGGCCAAGAAAGAGGTGGACGCCACAATCAAGCAGGAGGGCGAACAGGCCACCTTTGACACCGGCGTTCACGGGCTACATCCCGAACTCATCAAGCTGCTGGGCAAGCTGAAGTTCCGCACCAGCTACGGTCAAAACGTGCTCAAGCATTCCATGGAGGTCGCCTATCTCGCCGGCATTATGGCCGGAGAATTGGGCGTGGACGTGACTATAGCCAAGCGTGCCGGTCTGCTCCATGACATAGGTAAGGCCGTGGATCACGAGATCGAGGGCAGCCATGTCAGCATAGGCGTGGATCTGGCCAAGAAGTACCACGAGGGCAAGGAGGTAATCCACGCCATCGAGGCTCACCACGGCGATGTGGAGCCTTCCACCGTTATAGCCTGCATCGTACAGGCCGCCGACGCCATCAGCGCCGCCCGTCCCGGCGCAAGGCGGGAGAACATCGAAACCTACATAAAGCGTCTCCAGAAGCTGGAGGAAATAGCCAACTCCTTCAACGGGGTCAACAACTCCTACGCCATTCAGGCGGGCCGGGAGATACGCATTATGGTAAAGCCCGAGCAGGTCGGAGACGACGACATGAGCTTCATCACACGGGAGATATGCAAGAAGATCGAGAGCGATTTGGAATATCCCGGACAGATCAAGGTCAACGTCATACGCGAGACCCGTACCGTGGACTACGCAAAATAACAGTTTTGATTTGCAGCAATTAATACTTGACCTTTATTCAAAAAGGGTGTATAATTATTGTATAATTATGCACCCTTTTGCTTTTGTGAGGAGGGCCGAACCGTGAAAAACATAGCGCTTGTGGTGAACTTTGAGAAGGAAAACGCCCGGGAGACCGCCCTGCGCCTCATCGCCGCCCTCGAGGGCCGCGCGACGCTCTATTCCAGCGCCGAGGGCGAGGGCATACTGCCGGTGACGGCCCTGCCCGATCGGGAGCTTTTTACCCTCTGCCCCACGGTGGCGACCTTGGGCGGCGACGGCACCATAATCAGCACCGCCGGACGCTGCGCCCCCTACGGCAATATACTGGTGGGGATAAACCTCGGACGGCTGGGCTTTCTGGCTACGGTGGAGGCCGCGCCCATCGAGGCGGCGGCGGAGTTCGTCCTCTCGGACGTGGAATACCGCGAGCGCACCATGCTGGTCTGCCGCATAGTGCGGGAGAACGGAGCCGAGCGGGAATTCCACGCCCTGAACGACGTGGTTCTGTCCAGAGGAGCCGGACGGCTGCACCACATAAAGGCCCGAATGGACGGGCGGCTGCTGACCGGAGTGCGGGCCGACGGCTTTGTGATAGCCACGCCCACGGGCTCCACGGCCTATTCCCTCTCCGCCGGAGGGCCGATTGCCGCTCCGGACATGGATCTGTTTATCCTCTCACCGATATGCCCCCACGATTTGTCGGCCCGGCCCATGGTGCTGCCCACCGACCGAATCATCACCCTCGAAACGAAGGACGACGCGGTGGTGACCGTGGACGGCCGCAACATCGGCGCCGTTCGGGAGGGCGAGTGGGTCGAGGTGAGAAAAAGCCCGTACATCACCCGTCTGGCGGCGGGGCCGGGCAGCGATTTTTATGAGCTGGCAATGAAAAAACTGTCCAGCAGCATTTAGGAGGTCAATATGCGAATAAAGCGTCAGAACGCCATTCTCAAGCTTATCGGCGAAAACAACATCGAGACACAGCAGGAGCTCACCGACGCCCTGTGCGCCATCGGCTACGACGTAACCCAGGCTACGGTCTCCCGTGACATAAAGGAGCTGCGGATAGTGAAGCGGCTCAACGAGAGCGGCCGCTATGTCTACGCCCAGAGCGGCATCAACAGCGACGCCGACATGAACGAGCGATTTAACATAATTTTTGAAAAAAGCGTAGTATCAATAGAATACGCCGTCAACAACATCGTGGTCAAGACCCTCAGCGGTATGGCCCAGGCCGCGGCGGCGGCGCTGGACGCCATGGATCTGCCCGAGGTGGTGGGCACCATCGCCGGCGACGACACCATAATCATGGTGGTGCGCAGCGAGGAAAGCGCCCGCCGGCTGGTGTACAAGCTGCGCAGCATGACGGAGGAGTAGGGAGGGTGATATTTTGCTCACTTTGCTGAAAATAGAAAATATCGCGGTCATTGAAAAGGCTCAGGCGGAGCCGGGCGAAGGCTTCAACGTCCTCACCGGCGAGACCGGCGCGGGCAAGTCCCTGCTCATCGACTCCATCAATCTGGTATTGGGGGGTCGGGGGCAGCGGGAGCTTATCCGGACGGGGGCGGACTACGCCTCGGTCAAGGCGGTGTTTTTGTGTCCGGAGCTTGCCCCCTTTCTGAGGGAGCTGGATATTGAGCCGGAGGAGGACGGCGCCGTCATTCTCAGCCGCAAGCTCCACCGCGACGGCCGCAACATCTGCCGCTGCGGGGCCGAGCCGATAACCTTGAGCGTTCTCAAAGAAATAGGGAGCCGGCTGGTGGCGATACACGGCCAGCACGATGGCACCGCCCTGCTCAGTCCGTCGGCCCACATCGGCTTTATCGACGGATACGGAAAATACGCCGAAAAGCTGGAGGAATACGGCGCGAAATACCGCCGGTGGAAGGCCGCCGAAAAGGAGCTTGCCGAGGCGCGGGACAGCGCCGCCCAGAGGGAGTCACGGATAGACTTTCTTTCCTTTCAGGTAAAGGAAATTGAGGACGCGGAGCTGCGCGAGGGCGAGGAGGAGGAGCTCACCGCCCGTCAAAAGCTGCTCTCCAACGCCGAAGAACTCACCGAAAGCGCCGCCGCCGCCCAGCAGGGAATCGACGGGGGCTACGACAGCGTCAGCGACGCCCTTTCGGCGCTGGAAAGCATAAGCGCCGTCGATCCCTCCATGTCCGGCGCGGAGGAACGCCTTCGGAGCGTGTACTACGAGCTGGAGGAGCTGCACAGCGACCTGAGGAATTACGCCTCCGGACTGGAATTCGACCCCGAGGAGCTGACGGACGTGGACGAGCGCATCGGGGTCATATACCGGCTGGAGCGGAAATACGGCAGGGATATACCGGCAATTTTGGCCTTTCTCGCCAAGGCGAGGGCGGAGCTTGACAGGCTGACCTACGCCGAAGAGCACGGGGCGGAAATGGAGGCGGAGGTGAAGAAGCTGCAAAGCGAGGCCGAAGCCGCCGCAAAGGAGCTGACCGCTCTCCGCCGAGGGGCCGCCGAGGAGCTTTGCCACAAAATCGGCGATGAGCTGGCCTTTCTGGATATGCCGAAGACCAGGGTCACGGCCCGGCTGTCCCCCTGTCCGCTGTGGGAAAAGGGGGCCGAGCGGGCGGAGCTGCTGATCTCCACCAACCCCGCCGAGGAGCCGAAGCCGCTGAACAAAATCGCCAGCGGCGGCGAGCTGAGCCGCATAATGCTGGCTATGAAAACCGTTTTTTCCGAGGTGGACAACGTGCCGGTGCTGATATTCGACGAGGTCGATACCGGCGTCAGCGGCCGCGCCGCCGGAAAGATAGGCCAAAAGCTGCGTGAACTGGCCCAAAACCATCAGGTCATATGCATAACCCATCTGCCCATGATAGCCGGTTTCGCGTCCCGGCATCTGCTCATCGAAAAAACCTCCGGCGAGGGCGGCATGAGCACCACCGTCCGTCCGATAGAGGGCGAGGAACGGGTGCGGGAGCTGGCGCGGATAATGGTGGGCGACAACATAACTCCCGCCGCGTTGGAAAACGCCCGGGAGCTGCTGAAACAGTAAGGAGGCCGTAATATGGATCAAATAGGACAGGTAGTCGAAATTCAGGGCAAGAACGCCATCGTCCGGGTGCGGAGAGCCTCGGCCTGCGGCGAGAATTGCAGCAGCTGCAGCGGCGGGTGCAAGCCAACCACCTCCACCATGAAGGCCCTGAACGGTCTGGACGCCAAGGTGGGTGACATGGTAAAGGTGGAAATGAACCCCGGCGCCTATCTGACGCTGGCCTTTGTGGGCTATATCCTGCCCATCATCATCGCCGTCGCGGCCTATCTGCTGGCGAATTTCCTGACTACGGACTCCCTCATAGCCGACATTTCGGCGGTGGCCGCGCTGATACTGACCCTCGCCGTTTTTTACTTCGTTGACAAAATACCGAAAAAATCCACAAGGTTTACCAGCCGGATAATTCGTATTTTAAGATAATTTTTGAAAGGATGTTTTATTATGGAAAGAATTTCCACCAACGCCGCCCCCGGAGCCATCGGCCCCTATTCCCAGGCCGTCAAGGCCGGCGGTTTTCTGTACACGAGCGGCCAGATACCCGTTGACCCGGCAACCGGCGCCATACCCCAGGGAGCCGTGGCTCAAGCCCGGCAGGCCCTGACTAACGTGACCAACCTCATCAAAGCGGCGGGCTGCGACGTGAGCAAGACCGTCAAGACCGTGGTATTCATAAAGAACATGGACGACTTCGCCGCCATCAACGAAGTTTACGCCCAATTTTTCACCGAGCCATATCCCGCCCGCTCCTGCGTCGAGGTGGCGAGACTGCCGAAGGACGTGCTGATCGAGGTCGAGGCCATAGTCGAGATATAGCGAAAACGGGGCCGTAAAAAAAGTCGCGCAGAGCGTTCAAGGGCTGAATGATTTAATCTAAGGCAAATTTGAGTGTTATATAATCAATAATAAAAACAAAATAATTGCATAATGTAGAAAATTCGCCCTAACGAGCGAATTTTCTCATTTTTATGCCCTTGAACTACGAACGAAAATCACCCTCGGCGTACCTATGTACGCCGTCGGGAGGGCTTTCTCGGCGGCAGGCTTCGCCTGTCGCCTGCGAGAGCTGATTTTCGTCCGTTCTGCACGATTTTTTCGGCCGGCCCCCCGTGCCTCCATGTTGCAGAGCGCCATTTTTTTACGGCCCCGTTTTTATACTTTCAATTACAGTACAAGCTTAATGTGTACCATAACACGCTCCATCAGGACGGCGGCCTCGGCACGGGTCATGTTTTCGAGAGGCTTCACAAAGCCCCCGTCGTCGCCCCTGATGATGTTTGCGCGCACCACCGAGGCCATGGGCGTCACGGCATAATCGCTGATGTCGTCCTTATCGGCGAAACCGTCCAGGCGGTCTTCGGGGGCGTCGTCCATTTTATCCATCAAGGTCAGCGTCCGGTACACCATTACGCCCACGTCCTGACGGGTTATCTCGTCGTCGGGGCGGAAATTGCCGTTTTCGTCGCCGAAAATGATTTGCTTTTTCCGCGCCGTGGAGATTTCGGCGGCAAAAGGATCGTCCCCGTCCACGTCGAGGAACCGCCCGTCGGCTGTGCCGGTGAGCTTCGCGCCGCGAATAAGCATGGCCGTAAATTCGGCCCGAGTAATATTTTTGCCCGGCTCAAAGGTCTCGCCGTCGGCGATGCCGTCCAATATGCCCAAGCGGGCAAGGGCGCCCACGGCCACTTCGGCCCACTCGTATCCGGCCATGTCGTCATACGGAGTGACGGGCTTTTTATCCTCTATCAGCACGGTGTTCTCGCGGGTAACGTCGCCGGATATAGGTACGGTAAGATTTTCGGCCTTAACATCGTACATGATTTTCCCGTCCTCGGCCTCAAGCCGGCCAATCTTTACCTCGCCCATGTCCCCGGTCATGTCCACCACGAAATCCGCGCCCTTCTTTGCCTTGAAAAGCAGGGAGCAGAGGAGGTTGTCATGGCTGCCGCGAAGGGACAGATCAGCCGCGTCAAACTGGAAAAAGCCCTCGTCGTTGCTGAATTTATTGTAAATTACGGTAAAGCCGTCGTCCTTGTATACGGGAGCCAAAAGCTCGGCCGCCTCGGGGTCGAAGGCTCCGTTTACGCTGTAGCTCATATAACCGGCGTTATCGCCGTCAATCATTATTTTCACCATAAACTGGTCGCCGGCCTGTATCTCGCCGGCATCGCAGACAGGCACAACTCTCAGGACGCCGTCATTGACGGCATTTTCGTCACTGTCGGCATTTTCGTCGCTGTCAGCCTTTTCGTCGGCGTCGGTCTTTTCGTCGGCGTCCTCCTCCGCCCTGTCATGTCTCTCTAAGTAGTCATGCCTTATACGGGCAAAGTCATTCATGGACAGCGAACTTTTTTCCGAGGCACCGGCCGTGTCCCCTTCTTCCGCCGCGAAGCCCGCCGCGGGCTGAAGCGCAAGCATGAGCGCCATAATCAAAACAACAAACTTTTTCATCGCTTTATACCTCATTTAAAGTATTCGACGCCGCTCTCGAATATGAACTGATCCTTATCGCCCACAATGTTGGACGCCACAAAGTCGCCCTTGCGCTCGCTGTGGCCCATCTTGCCAAGGATACGTCCGTCGGCGCTGGTGATGCCCTCAACGGCGTCAATGCTGCCGTTGGGGTTGAAAGCTATATCGTGGGTGGGACGGCCCTCGGGATCGACATAGCGGGTGGCTATCTGGCCGTTTTGGCGCAGCCGCTCCAGCAGGCCGGGCTCAATGACAAAGCGTCCCTCGCCGTGAGACACGGGAACGGCGTGTATGCTGCCCAGCTCGGCCTTGCCGAACCATGGGCTGAGTTTGCTGACCACCTTTGTATAGACCATCTGGGACACATGGCGGCCAATATTGTTGAAGGTGAGCGTGGGACAGCTTTCGTCCATGTCCCTTATCTCGCCGTAGGGCACAAGCCCAAGCTTCACAAGGGCCTGGAAGCCGTTGCATATACCCAAAATAAGGCCGTCGCGGTTATTCAGCAGCTCCATGACCGCGTCCCGCACAAGGGGATTGCGGAAGGCCGCGGCGATAAATTTACCGCTGCCGTCGGGCTCGTCGCCGCCGCTGAA
>CANRJP010000014.1 GCA_947630975.1 uncultured Clostridia bacterium | reverse complement strand
AGAAAGTGAGTTTAAGAGAAAATCCGGAGTAGAATATTATTCAATTTTGAGAGTACCAACGTTCCGTTGGATCGATGGCCTTACGGCGTTGCTGAAAGTTAATGCTGTGAGGAAGGCGGCGGAAGGATACTTACCGAAAAAGCGGCTTCGCCGTTTTGCGGGGGTCCCTATTGAGAGGGGATGCTTTTGAGGGGGATCCAATGGTACTTTTAAAGATAGAGTGTGTGTCGGGCCGAAAAGGGCTGATGTCACGCTGGCCGGTGGTGATGACGCGGAGGATACACCCGTTCCCATCCCGAACACGGAAGTTAAGCTCCGTAGTGCCGATGATACTTGGTGGGCGACTGCCCGGGAAAGTAGGAAGCTGCCGGCTGAAAAGAGAAATAACCGACCCGATAGGGCCGGTTATTTTTGTGGGCAAACGTCAATCCAGCTCGGAAAATACCCTCCCCAGACTGTCGTTGATGAGCAGATCGGCGGAGCGGTCATAATCCGTGGCCGACTTGTTTATCAGCACCAGCTTGTCGCCGTTGAAGTAGCGTATCAGGCCCGAGGCGGGGTACACCGTCAGCGAGGTTCCGCCCACGATGAGCACTTCCGCCGCCGAAATGGCGCTTATTGCTCCGTCCACGCAGTCCCCGTCCAAGGGCTCCTCATACAGCACCACGTCGGGCTTTATCACGCCCCCGCACTCGCAGCGGGGGACGCCGTCGGAATTCACTATGGCCTCTATCCCGTGGAACTTGCCGCATTTGGTGCAGTAATTCCGGTGGACGCTGCCGTGGAGCTCGTAGACACGCTTGCTGCCGGCCATCTGGTGCAGACCGTCTATGTTCTGGGTCACCACGGCTCGGAGCTTTCCTTCCCGTTCCAGACGGGCCAGAGCGGTGTGAGTCACGTTTGGCTTTGCGTCAAGACAGAGCATCTTGTCCTGGTAGAACCGGTAAAACTCCTCTGTGTGCCGCAGGAAGAAGCTGTGGGACAGGATCGTTTCCGGCGGGAAGTCGTACTTCTGGTTGTACAGGCCGTCCACGCTGCGAAAGTCGGGGATCCCGCTTTCGGTGGACACGCCGGCTCCCCCGAAAAACACGATGTTGTTGTGGCTTTTTATTATTTCGTTGAACTCTTTCACGGTTTTCACTCTCCCTTTGATATAATTATATCTCAAAGGTTAGGTTTAGTCAAGACAAAAATAAAAGGGGGCAGCCTCGTGCTTCTAAATTACAGGGCGGCTTTTTTTACGGCCCCCTGAAAACTGTCTGTTATCTACAATTCCTTACGCCCGCCGCTTTCTTCTTCGTTTTTCAGAAGCTCGATCATTTTCTTTATTATTTCCGGCATGGGCACACCAAGGACGCCGGCGTTTTCGGTGACGCTCAGCAGCTCGTTCGCCATGAAGCCGATTATCACGGTGTTGCGGACGTAATCCGTGCCCAAGGTCAGATCCAGCCGGTGGGCCACCAGTACAAGTACAAGCACCAGACCCTTGCGGCAAAGACCCAGCCAGCCGGCGCGGCTGTCAAGACCGCCGCCTGGTGTTTTGGGCGATTTGCCGAAGGCCGCCGCCGCTGTTCCGGTCAGAAAATCCGCCGCCATAAAGATGAGCAGCGTCCCCAGAGCGGTGTCCCAGCCGCCGAGGGCCGAGGCCAATGCCGCTCCCACAAGCCCCAAGCCCGCGCATATGAACTTTTTCATTTTTTTCACTCCCTCATTACTGCTCCCAGCCGGAACCCACAGACACTCGTTGGTCGAAGGGTTCCGGAGCTTTCTCAAATGTTTTGAGGCCGCTTGCCTGAACCCTGCCTAACGGCACGGCCCCCGTGAGGCCTTCGGGATACGGCCTTACGTCCGCATAAAATCCGAGAGCGACTCTGCCGTTTGGTAGATAGTCGGGCACGAATCCGAAGTAGATCAGGAACAACGGATATGAAAATGTGTCGTGCAGCGTCAGAGTGACTGTTTCAAGGTCGGTGTCCAGCGTCAGGTCGGCCCCGCTGTCGCTGAGCTTGTTGACAGTTCCTGTAACGGAGTAGTTGGTGCTTTCTCCGCCGTCGATGAAGCAATAGCCCGGACAGTGGAAGGTAACCGTTGTGTCGGAAGTTTTGTCAACGGTTATTTTTGACGTCCCAAGACATATGCTGGGCGCACCCAGCCCGTCCAGCTTTTTCTTGTCCTCCGCACTCATCAGTCCGGCGCCGCTTTGTGTGGCGTTGGGTACGGCGCCGACCTTGGTCCAGCCGTCTGTGCCGTCCGTGGTCCAAGTGTTGCCGCTTATCCAGCCCCGGCGCATATAGATGAGGCTGTTCTTTATGTCGAAGGCTATCTGCACCCTCAGATTGTACCAGTCCTCGTTTTCCGCGCCCTTCATGCCGTTGACCACCAGCAGCAGCCAGTTCACCTTGTTGCCGCCGGTGTAGGGCGGATGGTTCACGCAGTCCGCGCCCAAACCGCCGATGTACCAGCCGTCCTCCCGGCACCAGTTCACCAGCCAGCCGTTTTTCATGTTGGCGTCCGTGCTGTCCTTGCAGTGGCGGACGGGGATGTGCGTCTTGCCCCAGAAGGAGTTTATCAGGTCGGTGAGGTACGCCTTGTCCGTGGAGCTCATCAGGCCGTCCACGCCGCCGGTGGAGCTGTAGTGTCCGTCGCCGTTCTTTACGTCGCTGGACTTGGCCTCGTTAATGCTGATATGCACAAGTCTGCTGCCCGTCCACATAACGTAGTCGCCGTAGCTGACCTTGCCGTTTGCCCCGGCGACGGTGTACTTCGACGGATATGGGCCGCTGCCCGACCGGGAATTTGTGGTGCAAAGATAGAACCACTTGCCCACGAAGGCGTCGGTCTGACAGCTCGCCATGGTGCCGTAGGACTTGTCGTCAAGATCCTTCACCTCGTCGGTGTCGAGATACCAGGTGTAAGAACCCACGGTAGAGGCAATCTTGTCGAGCAGCTCGTCGTACAGGCAGGGTATTATGTCGAAGTATTCCAGGAAAGTATCCTTGTTGACGAATACCGTATTAACGCCGTCCCCTATGACGTCCTTTTTCAAAATAAGGATGTCGTTGCATTTAATGGGCATAATATCCGCGGATGTAATGGGGTTTTGTAACATCTCGTCCCTGTTGGCCACGACGGTCATTCCGGCTTTGCCGTTTTTTTCGACGCTCATCATCAGCATGAGCGCGTTGGGATTGACCCTTCCCGCGTAAGTCATCTGCGGCGAGTCCGTCCATATCCAACTGTTACCGTTGTCTGTGGTGTAGTATTTGGCGGTGTAGAACTTATGCTCGTCCTCCACATAGACCCTCATGCCCTCGTAACGTTCGCCCTCGGGGATAGCGTCCCGTTCGGCGGCGGTTTTCGCCACCGAACGGCTGTCCAGCGGCAAATTGGTTTTTACATGAAAGTTGGTTCCAGTTTCAATAGCCATTATTTTACCTCCGTCAGAATTTGAAAGTCATTTTCATTGTGCCGGGCGTCACGGTGTTCCCGTACGTGTAAACGTAGTAGGGGACATTTGCGCCCCCGGCGTTGGCGACGGACACCTCCGACCGCGTGAAGTCGTTGATATTTTCAAAACTGTTTTGGTCGAGAATAGACGTAAGCGCTCCGTAGCTTTTAGGGTAGGCGAAGCAGGGTCGACCCTTTTCCGCGGTCAATGTGTAGGCCGCCGTTTTTGTTCCCTTGGCCGCGACCAGCTTTGTCAGGGCCTTGACTCCCGCGCTGCCCGAGGGGGCCGAGGCCGCGGCTCCGTAATAGAACGGGTTCACAAAGGTATAGGTTATGGCGGCCGAGACGCCTGTGCCCTGTCCGTCGCCGGCCTTGGCGGTTATAACGGCGTCGCCGGTCAGCGGGGCGGAGGGCTTTACGCCCGTCTGGCTGCCGCCGTCGGCCCGAACCGTCATGTTGGACGCTATGAGAGCGCTCCCGTTGTAAAGACCGGCGGAGGTTATGCTTTTGGACTTTTTCGTCACGGTCACGTTGAATACCGGAGTGACGGAAACGCCAAGCTCGTATACGCCGCCGCCGTTGGCCGTGGCGGTCAGGCTTACCGCCGGGGGAATGTACTTGATGAGCAGTCCCTTCAGTATGTCTTTTACGTCCATGCCCTTGATGTCGGTGCCGGCGGGCAGGCCGCCCAAAGCCTCCGCCATCACCTCCGAGGCGGAACCCATATGGGTGGCCGTTTCAACAAAGGCCGTGGTGGCCAGCTGAGTGGTGTTGACGCCCTCGGCGGCGGTGGGAGCCTTCGGTGCGCCGGTAAAGGTGGGCGAGGCCAGCTTGGCCAGTGCGCCGATAAGGACGCCGCTGTCCTTGATGAGCTTGCCCGTGGCCCCGTCGTAGACGGCGACACGGTTATCCGCCGCCGAGGCGGGACCCTTGACGAAGCCGCTGCCCGCGTCCTTCAGCTCGTCCAGATAGCGGCGGGCTATCGCGCCGATGTAGCCCTCCCAGGTGGCGTCGTCGGAGGGAGAGGGCGGCAGAGCGTGTATCTCACGGGCGCCCTCCAGTATCCTCAACCGGACGTAGTTGGTTGTGACGCGCAGATTGCCGTCCCCGTCCAGTCCGATGAGGCCAAAAGTCAGGATGCCGCTTTCGGCCACAATGGCCTCGGGCACCGTGGCGGCGTCGCCGCTCATGGCCACGCTGCACTCCTCCGCCGGAAACACCACGTACTTGCTCAGACCGTTCCAGTCCGGAGTGAACGACGCCTGGAGCCGGTAGTAGTTTTTGCTGCCGCTGACGATAGCGTTGGGATCGTTGACGGTGAGGGTATCGTTGTCGATCCTGAGTTGGATTATCATTTCATTTTCCTCCTTTTCCCTTTGATTTTCCTGTAATCGCTCCGAAAGCGCACAAATTCCGGAGCCGAGAAAATAATATCATCCCAAAATTTCCCTGTAAAGCCGCAAATCCTTACAGAAAAGAAGGAAAAAAGAGAAAAAATCCGGCGTTATGCCGAAATTTTAAGGGCCTAAGGAGCCGTAAAAAATGGCGCCGCCTATGCGGCGGCTACACTTCATCAGTCGGCCGATAGGAGCCGGTCGAAAAAATCGTGCAGAACGGACGAAAATCAGCTCTCGCAGGCGACAGGCGAAGCCTGCCGCCGAGAAAGCCCTCCCGACGGCGTACATAGGTACGCCGAGGGTGATTTTCGTTCGTAGTTCAAGGGCATAAAAATGAGAAAATTCGCTCATAAGGGCGAATTTTCTACATTATGCAATTATTTTGTTTTTATTGACTGTTCATATAACACTTAAATTTGCCTTAAATCAAGTCATTCAGCCCTTGAACGATCTGCGCGACTTTTTTTACGGCCTCTTTTTTCAAAAAAAAATCACATTTCTATTGACAAAAGGGGTGGTTTTGAGTTAATATAATATAGATATAATCTCTACAGGAGTGGTTCCTATGTACAGAACGTTTTACTGCGGGCTTCTGTCCGAGGCCCAGATAGATACCGAACAGACCGCCTGCGGCTGGGTAATGACAAAGCGGGACATGGGCGGAGTTATCTTCATCGACCTCCGCGACCGCGAGGGCGTGCTTCAGGTGGTGTTCAATATGCAGAACCTGAGCCCCGCCGACTTTGCCGCCGCCGAGGGACTGCGCAACCAGTCGGTCATCGCCGTCACCGGCAAAATACGCCACCGGGACGAGGAGACCTACAACCCCAAGCTCAAGACCGGCACCATCGAGCTGATGGCCACAAAGCTGGAGGTGCTTTCCGCCTCCGCCGCCCTGCCCTTCAGTCCCGAGGACGACCAGCCCGTCCGGGAGGATCTGCGCCTGCGCTACCGCTACATAGACCTGAGAAGGCCCTCCATGGTGCGGAACCTCCGCTTCCGCCACGCGGTGCAGAAGGCCGCCTCCGACTACCTTGACAGCAAGGATTTTATATATGTAGAGACCCCCATGCTCTGCAAGTCCACCCCCGAGGGCGCCCGGGACTACCTTGTCCCCAGCCGCGTCCACACCGGCACCTTCTACGCCCTGCCCCAGTCTCCCCAGATATTCAAACAGCTTCTCATGGTGGGCGGCGTCGATAAATACTACCAGATAGCCCGCTGCTTCCGCGACGAGGATCTCAGGGCCGACCGCCAGCCCGAGTTCACCCAGGTGGACATGGAAATGTCCTTCGTGGATCAGGAGGACATACTCCGCCACCTTGAAGGGCTGTTCAAATACATTTTCAAGACCGTCATGGGCAGCGAGATAGATTACGACTTCCCCCGCCTGACCTGGCAGGAGTGCATGGATAAATACGGCAGCGACAAGCCCGACATCCGCTTCGGCCTGCCCATAGTGGATCTGAGCGACATCATGAAGACCTGCGGCTTTTCCGTTTTCCGCAGCGTTGTTGACAAGGGCGGCATAGTCCGCGCCATCAACGTCAAGGGCCGCGCCGACTTCTCCCGCGGCACCATCGAGGAGCTCACCGAAAAGGCTCAGAGCTACGGGGCCAAGGGCATGGCGTGGATAGCCGTCCGCCCCGACGGCGAGGTCTATTCCATCCTCACCAAGTATTTCACCAAGGAGGACATCGACGCCATTTTGAAGCGCATGGACGCCGTCCCCGGCGATTTCATACTCTTTTGCGCCGACAAGCCCGCCACCGTTTACCGCACTCTCGGCTCGCTGCGCCTTGATTTGGGGGATATGCTGGGCCTGCGTCCCAAGGACGAGTACAAGTTCCTCTTTGTCACCGACTTTCCACAGTTCGAGTGGAGCGACGAGGAAAACCGCTATATGGCTATGCACCACCCCTTTACCATGCCCTATCCCGAGGATATACAGTTCCTCATCACCGACCCCGGCCGTGTCCGGGCCCAGGCCTACGACGTGGTGCTCAACGGCATCGAGCTGGGCAGCGGCAGCATAAGAATACACCGCAGCGACGTGCAGCAGAAGATGTTCGAGGCTCTGGGCTTCGACGACGAGGAGATAGAGAACCGCTTCGGCTTCATGGTAAACGCCTTTAAGTACGGCACTCCGCCCCACGGCGGCTTCGCCTTTGGCCTTGACAGGCTTGTGATGATGCTCCTGGGGGCCGACAGCCTCCGCGAGGTTATCGCCTTCCCCAAGATAAAGGACGCCTCCTGCCCCATGACCGGAGCCCCCGACTTCGTGGATCCCAAGCAGCTTGAGGTTCTGCGGCTGGGTCAGGCTTTCTCCGAGGGCTCCGCCGAGACCGGTCCCGGCAAAAAGAAAAAGGGCCCGAAGATAGACGTGGAAAACGTGGCAAAGCTGGCCCGGCTTAGCCTTTCCCCCGAGGAAAAGGCGGCCATGGCTAATGATATGGAGGCCATAATCGGCTTTGCAAACCAGCTCTCCGAGGTGGACACCGGCGACACTCAGGTCACCGCCCACGTCATTCCCCTGAACAACGTGTTCCATCAGGACAGCCCCGTCAGCGAGTTTGACCGGGAGACCATGCTGGCCAACGCCCCCACCCGTACGGAAGCTTATGTCAGCGTTCCGCGAGTGGTCGAATAGGAGGCAATATGATGACCGAAATAACGACAATGACCGTCAGGGAGCTGAGCCGGGCGATGGAGGCCGGACAGCTCACCTCCGAGGAGATAACCCGGAGCTACCTGACTTCGATAGATGAAAACGACGGAAAGGTGAACGGCTACATAACCGTCACTCCCGAGGCCGCTCTTGAGGCCGCCCGGGCCGCGGACAAGGCCCGCCGTGAGGGGAAAAACGCCCCTCTCCTCGGCGTGCCTGCCGCCATCAAGGACAATATCTGCACCAAGGGGCTGAAAACCACCTGCGCCTCAAAGATGCTGGGCAATTTCGTGCCCCCTTATGACGCCACCGTTATGGAAAAGCTCAACGCCCAAACCGTGCCCGTGCTGGGCAAGGTGAACATGGACGAGTTCGCCATGGGCTCCTCCACCGAAAACAGCGCCTTTAAGATAACTCACAATCCCCGCGATACCGAGCGGGTGCCCGGCGGTAGCAGCGGCGGCAGCGCCGCAGTCGTGGCGGCCAACGAGGCCCCCTTCGCCCTGGGCAGCGACACCGGCGGCAGCATACGCCAGCCCGCGGCTTTCTGCGGCGTGGTGGGCATGAAGCCCACCTACGGACGGGTGTCCCGCTACGGCCTTGTGGCCTTCGCCTCGTCCCTCGACCAGATAGGCCCCTTAACCAAGAACGTGGAGGACAACGCCCTTGTGCTCAACGCCATCGCCGGTTACGACCGTCGGGACGCCACCAGCGTGAACAACGAATACCCCGACTTCACCTCTCAGATAGGACGGGACGTGAAGGGCCTGAAAATCGGCCTTTTGAAGCAGTCCTTCGGTCAGGGCATCAGCGGCGAGGTCAAGTCCTCGGTGCTGAACGCCGCCCGCGTCTTTGAAAAGCTGGGGGCGGAGACAGTCGAGCTGTCCATGCCCTCGCTGGAAAAGGCCCTCCCCGCCTACTACGTTATCAGCTCCGCCGAGGCCTCCAGCAATCTGGCCCGGTTCGACGGAGTGCGCTACGGCTACCGCAGCGAGAATTACAGCGACATCACCGAGCTGTACCGGAACAGCCGCAGCGAGGGCTTCGGCCCCGAGGTCAAGCGCCGCATAATGCTGGGCACCTTCGCCCTGAGCAGCGGCTATTACGACGCTTACTACAAAAAGGCCCTCCAGATGCGCACCATAATCATGAACGAGTACGAGCGTATCTTTGAGAGCTGCGACGTCATACTTTCGCCCGTGGCTCCCACCGTGGCCTACAAAATAGGCGAAAAGTCCCAAAATCCGCTGGAAATGTACCTGGGCGACATTTACACCGTTCCGGTGAACATCGGCGGCATACCCTCCCTGTCCCTGCCCTGCGGCAGCGATTCCGACGGCCTGCCCATCGGAATGCAGCTCATGGGCCGTCACTTCGACGAGGCGACGCTGTACCGCGCAGGCGCGGCCTTCGAGGCCGAAAACGGCGCCTACCATTTGGAAAGGGGGGCTTTCTGATGACATACAAGGGCTACGAAATGGTTATAGGTCTGGAAACCCACGTGGAGCTCAAGACCGACACCAAAATATTCTGCTCCTGCCCCACCACCTTCGGGGCGGAGCCAAACACCCACGTCTGTCCGGTGTGCATGGGCTACCCCGGCACCCTGCCCGTGCTCAACGGCAAGGTGGTGGAATACGCCGTCAAGGCCGGTATGGCCACCAACTGCACCATCGCCCGGTATTCCAAGGAGGATCGGAAGAATTACTTCTATCCCGACCTGCCCAAGGCCTACCAGATCTCCCAGTACGATCTGCCCCTGTGCGAGCACGGCTGGCTGGACATCGAGAGCGAGACCGGCACGAAGCGCATCGGCATCACCCGCATCCACATCGAAGAGGACGCCGGCAAGCTGGTTCACGACGACGAGCACGGCACCCTCATCGACTGCAACCGCTGCGGCGTGCCCCTTATCGAGATAGTTTCCGAGCCCGATATGCGCTCCGCCGAGGAGGCCGTGGCCTACCTCCGCAAGCTCCGGGCCATCATACTCTACACCGGCGTCTCCGACTGTAAAATGCAGGAGGGCTCCCTCCGCTGCGACGTGAACCTTTCCGTCCGGAAGGTGGGCGATACGGAGTTCGGCACGAGAACCGAAATGAAGAACCTCAACTCCTTCCAGTTCATCGCCAAGGCCATCGAGTATGAGTTCAAGCGTCAGGTGGACGCAATCGAGAAGGGCGAGACCGTAATTCAGGAGACCCGCCGCTTCGACTCCGTCACCGGCAAGACCTCCGCCATGCGCTCCAAGGAGGACGCCAACGACTACCGCTATTTCCCCGACCCCGACCTGCCCCCCATCGTCATGAGCGGGGAGGAGCTTGAGCGTCTCAGGAGCGAGATACCAGTCCTGCCCGACCAGCGCAAGCGGGAATATGTGGAAAAGTACGGCCTCAGTCCCTATAACGGCGAGCAGCTCACCGCTCAGGTGGAGATAGCCGACTACTTCGAGGCCGGGGCGAAGCTGACAAAACACCCCAAAACTCTGGGTAACCTGATAATCTCCGAAATCTTCCGTCTGCTGCCCCAGGACAGCGTGAATATACCCATCTCCGCCGCCAATATGGCGAAAATTGCCGATATGTACGGCGACGGCCTTATCAACAGCGGCACCGCCAAAAAGCTGGTGTCCCGCCTTTGGGAGGAGAACGCCGACCCCGCTGAGATCGTGGAACGGGAGGGCCTTGGCCAGATAAACGACCGCGAAGCTCTCGCCGCCGTAATCGCCGAGGTCATCGCCAAAAATCCCAAGAGCGTGGAGGACTTCCGCAAGGGCAAGCTTCAGGCCGTCAAGGCCCTTATGGGTCAGGCCATGGGCAAGACCGGCGGCCGTGGCAACCCCAACATGATACAGGAAATTCTGGACGCCGAGCTGGAAAAGCTGAGATAACGCAGAGTGATAAACCGAAGGATATCAAAAAAATGTACAGCCCCCCCGAATTGTTGGAAGATATGCGAAAAATTGTACATCTTCCAGCAAAATAATCGGGGGGGGGTATTGACTAACCGCATTTAATGTGATATAATCTATTCGTAACAGATTTTTTGTGACGTATTTTGAGTTTTTTTGATATATCTCAAAAATCCCAGAGAGGGGAGGTCGCCGGTATGACGCCGGAAGTGGATACGGTTTTCCGGGACGGCGCGGATGAGGCTTCGACCGGGCGGCGAAAACTGCTGAGTCGGAATGATGTGAAAAAAGGTCTGGGTTATCTGACGGTAAAACGTCTGTTTGATATAACGGTTTCTTTTTTGGGCCTTGTGTGTCTGAGTCCGCTTTTTGCTCTGGTGGCGCTGGCGGTCTTTATTGACGACCCCCACGGCAGCCCCTTCTATTCTCAGGAAAGAGTGGGCCGGGGCGGGCGGATATTCCGCTTCTGGAAGTTCCGCTCCATGGTGGTCAACGCCGATGAGCTTCGGAAAGAGCTGGAGAAGGACAACGAAAAGGACGGCCCTGTTTTCAAGATAAAGGACGACCCCCGCATAACCCGCGTGGGACGGTTCATTCGCCGCACCTCCATTGACGAGCTGCCCCAGCTTTGGAACGTGCTCAAGGGCGACATGAGCATAGTTGGCCCCAGACCCCCCCTCCCCGACGAGGTGGCGAAATATGACGACTACGAAAATCAACGCCTGACGGTGACACCGGGTCTGACCTGCTACTGGCAGACCTGCAAGAGCCGTGACGACGTGGGCTTTGACGACTGGGTGGACATGGATGTCCAATATATACGCGACAGGAGCTTTTGGGTGGACTTCAAGCTCATTCTCCGCACGGTCGGCGTGGTCATTACCGGACAGGGCAGTTGATATGATAAGATTATCGGTAGGGCGCGACGACCACGGCACGCCGTTGAACATTAAATTTACGCAAAAACACTTGACAAAATAAAAGCAATCATGTATAATAAAAATAGATAGAGGCAAGGCCGTAAAACGGTTAGCCAATGTGCAAATTATCTGTAAAAAATAACTGCCCATTTAGCCAAGGGGGCAGTTATTTTTTCTTTGTATCATTAAGTATCACAAATATCACGAATAAGACTATCCATGTCATGAGCTTCTCAATCATACAAGGGCCACCTCCCTTCCATATAAAATGGTGATGGGGAATGTGGCTAACCGTCCCACTACTTGCGCTCTATCCAAAAAACATTATAACATATAATCCGACAAAATGCAAGAAATTTTTATATATCTATGCGGGTTTATTGTAAAAATTACAAATCCAATTTCCCTGTGCCGTCTTACGGTAAAAACGACAAATAATGCAACTGTCACATTAATATTCCTCATTCCTCATTAAATTTACGCAAAAACACTTGACAAAATAAAAGCAATCATGTATAATAAAAATAGATAGAGGCAAGGCCGTAAAACGGTTAGCCAAAAGCTTCAGTTAAGAATAACTGCCAAACCTTGGCCAGAGGGGCAGTTATTTTTTTATGATGGTTAAGATTAAAAGCATCATTATTAAAAATAAAATAATGAACTCTCGTTCTGTCATCACAAACCACCTCCTTTCACAAGGAAGATGGCTAACCGTCCCACTACTTGCGCTCTATCCTTCCATATTATAACATATAATCCGACAAAATGCAAGAAATTTTTATATATCTGTGCGGGTTTATTGTAAAAATTACAAATCAAAACTTCCTGTGCCGTCTTACGGTAAAAACGACAAACAGTTTAACTGTCACATTAATATTCCTAATTCCTAATTCCTAACTCCTCATTCCTCATTAAATCTCCCTGTGCGACGTTGCCCCGCCGCCGCAAAATAAAAAAAGTGTTAAATTTTTGTGGCAAAAATCACAAAATCTCTTGACAAAACGCACAAATCGTGCTAATATGAAGATATGTTAAAATATCCTTTGTGTACCGTTGGGGCGGAGGGCGGCGCCGGAACGCCGGAGGTCGACCGAAACACCGGGCACGCGCGGCTGCCGCGGCGGTGTGCGAGGGGTATGAACAAAAAAACAAATAATTTATAAGGAGGACAAACATAATGAACACAATTAAGATGAGCAAGATACTTGCTCTGATCGTCGTTGTGGCAATGGTAATGGCCGTTATGCCCGCTGCCTTTGCGGAAACAAAGGACGATGTAATTTTTGTCGATGGCAAAGGGTACAAACTGCTGTCAGATAATGTCGTTACCGACGGTACATTTGAAGATGGCAACATCGCAAATTACCACAGCTGGGATGGTTCTGCACTGATTGAGTTGGATCCCTCTATTTCCGTTGTTGAGGAAGGTGCTAAAACCGGTACCCATTCTATGAAAGTAACCAATGATAAGGGCACCGGCGATCCCACAGCCGGCTTCGTCTATCAGTATATGCTGAACGGCGGGGAGCCCGTGGAAGAGGAAAAGGTTTATGCCATAAGCATGTGGATTAAGCCGACTAAGAATAAAATAACGCTTACCATGGGCGCTTCGGATAATAAAGACGGCAAGGATGTAAACAATGATTGCAATCTTACCGGAAAATGGGGTAATAACAACACTCAGGGTTCCGACCAGGCTTTAACGTCAGGTGAGTGGAACAGAGCCGTAGCTGTTGTTAAGACTGTCCCCCAGCAGACCGTTTGTCTGGAAGTGTTCCCGCGCTATTCCGAAAACTATCTCTTTGATGACATCGAGATTTACGAGGTTGAGGAAATTCAGCCCGATGCCAGCGTTACCGTAAAGTATGTTTGCGGCAATGATGTTGTGGACGAGTCAGTTTACACTCAGACTGGTCTCTATCCCAACGCCGAATTCACTCCCTTGGTACGCGATATATATACGGCTGATGCGGAGCACGTGTACAAGGTGGGCGAGCCTCAGACTATCACTCTTAAATCCGGCGAAAATACGGCTGAGATTCCCGTGACTGTGTACAAGAACATCGTGGGCGACAATCTTATTAAAGATAACAACCCCGGCTTTGAGGACGGCCTTACCGGCGTGCTTGACAAAGACGGTAAGGATATCGTCGCCGGTGACAGATACGCCCTCATTACCGATACTGAAAAGGTCAGCGAAGGAAATCAGGCTTTCCAGACATTGGATATGGGCAGTGATGTACCGATTCATACCGCTTGGACTGTTACAGGTGGCAAGAAGTATGTCGTTACCTTTGACGCTATGGCTACAAAGTCCAACGGTCAGAACAGTGAAGGAAGCGCAGACCGCTACAATCAGTATGCTTGGATTTATGCCAATAAGGCCGATGCGGCAGATATAATCAAGAGCGGAACCAATGTGGCTGATTACGGCGCAGGCAGCGGCGGCGGTCACATCAATCTCGTGCTCGATCAGTTCATCGACAAGACTTTTGTTGTCGAGACCGAGGCTGATCAGACTGTTATCGGTTTTGCCGGTTCTTACTTCAATGACGGCGCTCCCATCTGGGATAACTTCGCCGTATATGAGTTGGAAGACCTTTCCGGCGATGTAAGCTACAGCATTATCGCCACCACCGACGGCACCGCCAACGGTACCGTACTCGGTGAAATTAAGGGCGAAGGCAAGGCGGACGAAGTGGTTAAGGTTGAAGCCGGCGCACTCGCTAAAAATAAGCGTGTAGATTTGAATTACTACACCAACCCCGCCGCTGATGTTACCCTTGTTGCCGGAACGGATAAGTACTATGTAAAGGCCGATTTAGTAGCCACAATTACCGGCGCCGATTTTGTCACCGCCGTAGGCGACTATACTCCCGTTGTTCCCGAAACAGTTACCGCAACTCTTGACAAACCGGTCGAGGGTCTTGCTCCCGAAAGCTTCACGGTTAAGTGGGCCGAAGACGGTGCTACCGGTACTCTCGTTGACGCTGATGAGAAAGAGATAGGCATTACCGTTAAGGCCGCCGACGGTCTTCGTGCAAAGACCTTTGACATGGCTGACGTTGTTTCCGCCCGCGTTCAGAATAACCAGATAAGAACCAAGGACGCCACCGTGCTCTTCCCCAAGGAGATTACCGAGGGCACCGTCAATGCCGAGATGACCGTTCAGTTTAGTGCGAATGTCGATGAACAGATTTTGTTCCTTGACCATGACGCGATTGAGCCCGGTACAGATGAAGAAACCGGCGAACCCAACGGTACAGTTAAGAGCGGAAATGTGTTTACTTATGCCGGCGTGCAGATTGTTTGCAATGGCACCGGTTTCTGCCCCAGAAACGGCAGTGCTACGGAGAATTCTATCCTTTCCATCGAAACAGGAAAGCCCTATATACTGCTCTTTGAGATAAACGTTACTGATAATAAGTACAGCCTTACAATACTTGACGAGACCGGCAAGCAGCTTGCCAAGGCCGCCGACAAGGCGTTCCGTGCCAGTGGCCCCATTGACGGTATAGCATTTGTAAGCAATTCCTGCGCCGGCGACGCCAATGCAGACGGACGGTTTACTGCCACCAACATCCAGATCAACACCGACAAGATTACCGCGGAAGAGGTTCCCGCCGCCGCCACCGTTAAGGCCGCCGGCATCACTTACCTCGCCGAAGGCGAGACCGAGGTTCTCGCTCATGTATTTGAGCTTGGCGGCGAATATGCCGGCCAGACCCTCAAGGTAGTCGCCGAGGATGCTCATAAGCCCCGTACCGGTAGTGACGGTATAGAAGATACCGTTCTTGATCCGGTTGTGCTTGAGGACGGTCAGACCAAGGTTGCCGTTGTGCCCAACAGCTTCAACGTTGACTACACCGCTTACATAGTAGACACCGATACCGGCTATATCCTTGACTGGGCGACCGCCAAGGCCATGTCCAATGCCGTTGTAGCCGACCTTACCGCCAACGCGGCCGCATATAAGACCGATGAGACTCTTGCTCATATCGATCAGGCCGTTAAGGCTCTGTCCGACATGGGTGCGGTTTACAACGCCGAGAATAAGTTCGGCGATGGCCGTGACGAGGTTATCACCGTCGAAGTAGCCGATAGCGTTACTACCATCACCGTTGCTCCCGAGCTCTTTGAGAAGGGTATAGGCTTCAAGGGCATTGTTAAGGCCGGCCCCTCCAGTAAGGTTGTTGCCACTGAGGATAAGGCGGAGCTTTACTCCAAGATCACCATAGATGGCGACACCGTTACTCTTGAGAACGCTGACGGCGCTGTTACCCTCAGCCTTGACAGCGTAGAGATCGAGTTCGTAGCCACCGAGATGGCCGACGTTGACGCCGACGGTGCCGACGCCGCTGTCGACTTCATTCCCGAGCTGTAATTAGAGGAGGTAGACAGATATGAAAAAGTTATTTACCAGCCCCGCCATCGAGGTTAAGTCTCTGTCTCCCGAGACAGAGGTAATGGGCCTCTTTAGCGCGGCCACCAGTGTTGAAACTACAGTTTCCACTGACGCTGTAGTAGTAAAGGACACCACTTCGGTGCCCGCCGACAACTTCGGTTACTGGAGCGCGAAATAAATCGCAAACTGAAAATTTAAAGAGGGCCTCGGGCGTAAGCTCGGGGCCTTTTTTGTTAAATTAGGAGTGAGGAATGAGGAATGAGGAATACTGACGGGGCATTTACGGTGTTTGCTTGTGTGTACCGGTAAATTAAATATGACAAAATACCCGTAGGGCGCGACGCTGTTAATTAGGAATGAGGAATTAGGAATGAGGAATACCGGCGGGGCAGCTACGGCGTTGGCGTGTGTGTACCGTAAATTATAAATGACAAAATACCCGTAGGGCGCGACGCTGTTAATTAGGAATGAGGAATTAGGAATGAGGAATACCGGCGGGGCATTTACGGCGTTGGCGTGTATGTACCGTAAATTATAAATGACAAAATACCCGTAGGGCGTGACGCTGTTAATTAGGAATGAGGAATTAGGAATGAGGAATACCGGCGGGGCGGTTACGGCGTTGGCGTGTATGTACCGTAAATGTGACCTTGTTTGGCGTGGCTGTACCGGTAATGTTGCCTATACTCCGTAGGGGCGCCCATCGGGCGTCCGCCATCAAACGTTTACGGTGACAATAATGAACGAATTTTCAAATCAAACTTCTTGTGCCGTCTTACGGTAAAAACGACAAATAATGTAACTGTCACATTAATATTCCTAATTCCTAACTCCTCATTCCTCATTAAGGCGCACCGCCGAAATATAAATTTATGCGAAATCACTTGACAAAGCAAAAACAATCGTGTATAATAAAAATAGATAGAGGCAAGACCGTAAAACGGTTAGCCAAATTGATTAGTTATTCTTTAAAATAACTGCCCGCTTTAGCTACGGGGGCAGTTATTTTTTTATGATGATTATGATAAAGAGAACTATTATTAAAAATAATAATAAAAACTCCCGTTCAGTCATCACGTACCACCTCCTTTCATTATGTAATGAAGGTGTTGGTGGCTAACCGTCCCACTACTTGCGCTCTATCCAAGAAATATTATAGCACATAATCCGACAAAATGCAAGATTTTTTTTGCGTGTGCAGGAATAACGCTGACGAAATATAAATTTACGCAAAATCGCTTGACAAAGTAAAAATAATCGTGTATAATAAAAATAGATAGAGGCAAGACCACAAGTAAACGCTGAACAAATACAGCACGACGCTTGACGGCCAAATTTCCTTTACACTGCGTCAAAAATGCTCGAAATACAACAAGTATTTCTGCGCTTTTTTCCTTGTTTAAAGAAAATTGTGTCTCGCCAATCGCCGCCCTGTACTTATTCAGTGTTTACTGAAACGGTTAGCCAAGTTGTTTAGTTATAAATAACTGCCCGTCTTTGGCCGAGGGGGCAGTTATTTTTTTGTGATGGCGATAATCAAAAGTATCATTACCAAAACAAAAAATATACTGAACATTGCAAAAATTTCTTAAAATTTTATATAAAAATATTGCATTTCTTTTCGTCTTATGCTATACTATATATGAAGGGAGTTCATCTCCCTATACGAAGATAGGTGCGAGGGTAACACCTTTATAAAAAAGTCCCCATCAAAGATTAGGTGCGAGGGTAGCACCTTCATAAAGAAGTCCCAACAGAAGATTGGCCCTTGTACATTGTACAGGGGCAACTTCATTATATGGAGAAAAGTTATGAACAAAAGCCGACATTACCAATTAAATGACGGAATTATTATGCGATAATCAAAAGATTCAAAGAATATGTTAGAGGATATATTTCTTTTGTGAACGGGACGCACAATCCATACTTAGCAAGGCGTTACAAATATACAGCTTTGCAATACTTTCACAATGAATTAGGGCTTTGATAAAAATAACTGCCCAACTTTGGCGAGGGGGCAGTTATTTTTTGCCGTAATAAGGCACATGAAATTTGATTGATAATTCCGTTCATCGTTGTTGCTGCCACAAACGATTGATTGCGGAATTCCAATGGGCGCTCCTGCGGAGAAAAGGTTATGCTTACGGTTTTCGGCGCGACGGGAGACACGTCTCCCCGCCGCGCCCTACGGGTTAATATTCCTAACTCCTCATTCCTAATTGAAATCTACACCGCCAGCACGCCCGTGTCGCTCTCCAGCAAGATCATCACGTCCTCCTCGGCTCCGGTCTGGGTGTTAATATAAATGAGAAAATTTTTCCCGTCCAGACTGCCCCGAAGCTGGTAACAGAAGGCCTCGTCCCCGCCGTCAAGGGGGATTACGGCGTAAGAGGTGCTCTCGATGGGGGCTCCGCGGCTCACCATTTTTACCGCCTCCTCCGGAGTTATCTTTGGCTCGGGAATGGTTCGGGCCTGATGGTTCATCACAAAACCCCTGCCCTCAAAGCCCACCACCTCGCCGGTGTCAAGGGCCACCTTCACCTTTACAAGGTCGGGATAAACGGTGTAGCCGTTCTGGGTCCAGGCGTAGTTCAGCACCGCGCAGTCGTCCTTTAAGTCGTAGTAGCTCTCGGTCATGTCATAGTAGCCGTTCCTCCGCAGAAAGTCGGCGGCGTACCGCTTCGCCTCCTCCAGCTCGAGGGTGCGCTCTCCCACGGGCCGGTCGTCCAGCAGCCACAGCAGACAGCCCCCCGCCTTGGAAAGCTCCAGCCGGCGCGTACCGTTTTCAAAGTAATAGGAGGGTATCTTTCCCTCGCCGGTACCGGTGAGCCGGGCTTCCGGGCCGATAAAGCTCCGGGCCGTTTCCAGCGCGGTCTCCTCGCTCACGTCGGCCCTGCCCTCGAGCCAGACCGGGCTTTTGTTCATCACGTGCTGAGAAAAGGGGCCGTCGTAGACCAGCGAGGGATAGTCGTGTATCTCCTCCTCCAAATCGGCCATGCTCCCCGCCAGAGCCGTGGCCCCGCCGTTCAGTCGGCGGGCGCTCTCCCGACTGAGGCTGAGATTGCCGTTGTTCATTTCGGTAAGCAGATTGTCAAGGCCGGACTGAAGCTCCCGTGCGTACTTGCTCAGTCCGGCGATGGTGTCCAGCTCGCCGTCGGTCATTTCGCCGCCCTTAAGCACCCGCATGGAGACACTGTGGGCGTAATCCCCTACCTGGGACAGAAACTCCGCCGTCCGTGCCACCGACACCTCCCCCAGCGGCAGGGAACATAGACTGGCCTTGGCCGCCGCGGCGCTGCGGTACAGCTCGCCGCTCAGATCCACCAGCCGCCCCGGATCGCTGACCAGACGGCTCTTCATGAGCTGGGTCTGGACGTCGTCCACATAGCCGGTAAACTCCGTAAATATCTGGCGGTACGCCATGTCTTGAGCGTACTCCAGCTTTTTTGCCCGCCCGAACTGCCAAAGGCCGAATACCGTCAGAGCCGCCAGTAGCAGCGAAAGAATTATGTGTTGTCCGTATTGCCTGAATTTGCTCATATCCATCCTCCTAATCCCTGTTATTTTTAATGTTTTTTGTTAAATTTATGCGGCGAGGTTGCAATTTTTTTCGGGAAATGATATTATAATCAGCAGGAAAGGATTGATTTCATGAAATACGTAATAGTTCTGGCGGACGGCTGTGCCGACCGTCCCGTGGAGTCTCTGGGGGGCAAGACCCCGTTGGAGGCCGCTTATACACCCAACATGGACAGCTTCGCCGACAGGGGCAGCCTTTATTTTGTCCAAACTGTGCCCACCGGCATGAAGCCCGGCAGCGACGTGGCAAATCTCTCGGTCATGGGCTACGACCCCCATCTGTACTACACCGGACGTTCGCCGCTGGAGGCCGCCTCCATCGGCGTGGAGCTGCTGCCCAACCAGACGGCCTTCCGTGCCAACACCGTCACTCTCAGCGATGAGGAAAATTACGCCGACAAGACCATGGTGGACTACAGCTCCGGCGAGATAACCACCGTCGAGAGCTCACAGCTCCTCCAAGCCGTGGAGGCGGAGCTTGGCGGCGGCGGAATTCACTTTTACCCCGGCGTCAGCTACCGCCATCTGTTCGTCTGGGACGACGCGCCGGAGAGCTTTAAGCTCACCCCGCCCCACGACATTTCCGACAAAAAGGTCGGGCCGTATCTGCCCGACAACGAGGTCATTCTCGACCTGATGAAGAAAAGCGAAAAGATACTCCGGGAGCACCCGGTGAACAAGGCTCGCACAGCCGCCGGCAAGAACCCCGCCACTTCCCTGTGGATATGGGGCGAGGGCAAAAAGCCCGCCCTGTCAAGCTTCGAGGAGCTTTACGGCGTAAAGGGCGCCGTAGTCAGCGCCGTCGATCTCATCAAGGGTATCGGCATTCTGGCCGGTATGCGCAGCATCGACGTGGAGGGGGCCACCGGCACATTAAGCACCAACTTTGACGGCAAGGCCAAGGCCGCCGCCGACGCCCTGCTTAAGGAGGGCTGCGATCTTGTATATATCCATTTGGAGGCACCGGACGAGTGCGGCCATCAGGGGGACGCCGAGGGCAAGAAGAGGAGCCTCGAGCTCATAGACGAAAAGATAATCGGCTATGTTAAGGCCCGTCTGGACGAGAGCGGCGAGGACTACAAGTTCATGGTGCTGCCCGACCATCCCACTCCCGTGTCCATCAAGACCCACAGCGGCGAAAGCATACCCTGCGTCATGTACCGCAGGGGCGAGGACAATAAGACCGGCTGTGTTTACTCCGAGGCCTGCGCCGAGAAGCACGGTCAGGTTCGCACCGTCGGGCATGAGCTTATGAGAGAGTTTCTTGGGAAGTGATCTCTGATTATCAGGTGATGTAACTGCCACACAAAAAGGCTTCCTTCGATGGGAAGCCTTTTTTCCTTATCCTGACAGTTACGTTACCAACGACAAATAATTTAACTGCCCCGTCAGTATTCCTAATTCCTAATTTTTAAACGCGAACCTCTTAAGCTTATTCCCAAAGGGCAGCATGGACAGCTCCTCGGCGGTGAACACCCGCAGGAGGAAGACGGCGGCGAAATACACGGCGACGCCCACGAGTATGGCCGCCAAAGTGGCAACGGTGTTGCCCGCCAGAGGTGCGGCGAAGCGATGCACCGCCCAGACGGCGGCGGCCATGATGGCCGTACAGGCCATGGGCCGCAGATAGTAACGGGCGTAAGGTATCTTCATGGGCAGGTTCTTGCGCAGCACGTAAAAGCTTATGAAGAACGCGATGCCCTGACAAAGGACGCTGCCCACCGGTGCGCCGTATATGTTTATGCCGGGAATGGGTATCAGCACAAGGTTGGAAATGAGCTTCGCCGCTCCGCCGCAGAGAATGCTGATTGCAGGGACGAAAATCTTACCCATGCCCTGAAGGCTGCCGTAAATTGTCTGGCTCATGGCCGAAAAGAACACCGTGGGCGTCAGCATCATGAACAGCAGGGCCCCGTCGGACACGGCGGGATAGATCATTTTGAGTATGGGCCCGGCCAGCACCGCGTAACCGGCGGCGCAGGGCAGGGCGATGACGATCGACGTCAGGAGCGAAAAGGTCACCCGACGGGCCGCTGTGTCGTAGTCCTTTACCGCCAGAGCACCGGCGATGGTGGGCACAAGGACGGTGGCGAAGGCGATGTTGATGGCCAGCGGCAGGTTGATCAGCACGTCGGTCTTGCTCAGTATGCCGCTCAGAGTGACGGCGTTCTTCTCCATGACCGCCGGGTCGGTTATCACACCGGCAAAGGCCTTATACAGGCCGCGGTTCACGGTGGCGATGTCCAGCACCCGATTGAGGGAGGTGACGATGGAGCCGAGGGAGATGGGGACGGACACCCAGAGGACGGTCTTTGCCACGGAAAGAGCATTCTGCGTCTCGACCAATGCCGGAGCGGCGTCGTACTTCTCTTTTATCTCCCTGCCGTGAGCCTTGCAGAAGCCGAAGAGGTAGATCAGGCTCAGCACGGTGGAAACCGTGGTGCCCAAGGTGGCGCCGGCGGCCATGTACTCGGGAGCTTGGCCGGTCATGCAGATAACTATGACCACGGTGGTGACGGTCTTGAAAAGCTGCTCCAGCATCTGGCTGGTGCTGGTTGCCTTGGCGTTGTGCTGGCCCATAAAGAAGCCCCTTATTACGCTGGATATGGACACGAAGAAGATGGACGGCGAGAGCACTCTCATCGAATACGCGGCCTTGGAGGCCTTAAATATGTAGGTGGAGATGAAGTCCGCCCCGAAAAACAGCGCACAGGAGCAGACCCCGCCGATAACGGCGAAGAGGCCGAGACTGATCTTGAATATCCTCAAGGCCCCCCGATAATTGCCCAGAGCGCATTTTTCGGAAACCAGCTTGCTGATGGCGTTGGGGATGCCCACGGAGCTCAAGGCCAGCAGCAGGGTGTATATCTGGAAGCCGAAGTTGTAATAGCCGTTGCCCTCATCTCCGAAGCCCGGGACGTTGGTTATCACCATTCTGTAAACAAAGCCCAGGAGCTTCACTACAATTTGGGAGAAAATTATGGTCAGCACGTTCATCATAAACGAGGGCTTTTTCTTTTCCGCCATCTTCATCCGTCCTTTCATATCATATTTTATAATTATATACCAAAGCGGCGGAAAATGCAAGTGTGGCGGAAAAATATTTGTGAAAAAATTTGTAAAAGCTCTTGACAAGAGGTAAATTTTGAGTTATAATACAGCTTGTCAGCGCATAAGGCTGATATGGCGGCGTAGCTCAGCTGGCTAGAGCATTCGGTTCATACCCGGACGGTCGGTGGTTCGAGCCCACTCGCCGCTACCATATGGGAGTTTAGCTCAGCTGGGAGAGCATCTGCCTTACAAGCAGAGGGTCATAGGTTCGAGCCCTATAACTCCCACCAGCACAAAAAGGGACGGTCTTTGGGCCGTCCTTTTCTGTAATTAGGAATGAGGAGTTAGGAATACTGGCGGAGCATTTACGGCGTTTGCTTGTGCATACCGATAATGTAGCTTGTTCAGTGTGACCGTATTACCTCGCTCCCGCCATCAAGCGTTTACGGCGGCAACAGCAAACGAAATTGTCAATCAAATCCCCCCATCATGACAAATAAAGTAGCTGCTCCGTCAGTATTCCTCATTCCTCACTCCTCATTTTTACCCAAAAATAGTTCCGGCGACAAAATTTACGGCGGCGCAAAGGACAATTCCGGTCAAAAGCGGAACGAGGACGCTCCATGCCGTCCAGCGGAGACTGCCGCTCTCTTTATAGAACGTCAGCACCGTGGTGGAACAGGGAAAGTGACACAGGGTGAAGATAATGAAGCAGACGGCGGTGACGGGCGTCCAGCCGTGAGCGGTCAGCACCCGCCCCAAAGCCGACGTTCCGGCCCAGTCGGTGAGGATGCCGCCCCCGGTGTAGCCCATGAGCACCAGCGGCAGGACTATCTCGTTGGCCGGAAAACCCAGCAGAAAGCCGGTTAGAATGACGCCGTCCAGACCCATGAGCCGTCCCAGAGGATCCAATATCGCCGCCAGACGGGCAAGCAAAGTCATTCCTCCGGCGCTGACGTTGGCCAGGAGCCATATCAGCAGTCCCGCTGGAGCCGCCACCGCCGCCGCCCGTCCCAACACGTGTACCGTGCGGTCGAGGACGGAGCGGACGATCACCCGGCCCACCTGGGGACGGCGGTAGGGCGGCAGCTCCAGCGTGAAGGAGGAGGGCAGGCCCCGGAGCAGGGTCTTGTTCAGCAGGGCGCAGACCCCCATGGTCAGGCCCACGCCGAAAACCACCGTCAGCGTCACCAGCAGGGCGTTCAGTACCGAGCCGCTCCCCGCAAGGAACAGACCCGTGACGGTTATTAAGGCCGGAAGCCGGCCGTTGCAGGGAACGAGGGAATTTGTGAGCATGGCCATGAGCTTTTCCCTCGGCGAGTCGATTATCCGACAGCCCGTGACCCCCACGGCGTTACAGCCGAAGCCCATGCAGGTGGTGAGGGCCTGCTTGCCGCAGGCGCCGCACCGGCGGAAGCAGCCGTCCAGATTAAAGGCCACCCGGGGCAGATAGCCGAAGTCCTCCAACAGCGTGAACAGGGGGAAGAATATTGCCATGGGCGGCAGCATCACCGCCACTACCCAGCCCAGCACCCGGAACATTCCCCGCACCAGCATATCCCGCAAAAACGGATCCCAGCCGGAGAGCAGCTCATAAAGCCGATTTTCCGCCCGGCCGAAGAGGGCGCTGAGAGCGGCGGAGGGATAGTTGGCTCCCTGAGCCGTGAGCCACATTATGGCCAGCAGCAGCGCCAGCATTATGGGCACGGCAAAGACACGGCCCGTGAATATCCTGTCCAGCCGCCTGTCGGCGTCGAAGCTGCCTTTTTCCCGTATCACACCGGCGGCGATGTCCTCCACAAGGGCGATGCGGCCCCGACCCACTCTCCGGCGGAAGTCCTCGGGTTCGGGGCCGGTCTCACGGGCTTCTTTCAGAGCGTGGGCCACGTCGTCGAAGGCGGTGATGCTGTACCCCAGATAGCCGTCCAGACGCTTGATGAGATCCTCGTCCCTTTCCAGCAGCTTCAGGGCTATCCATCGGGGCTCAAGGCCGCGGCAGAGCTTACCGGCCACGGCCTTCTCCACCGGAGCGATGGCCGCCTCGGCCTCGGGGCCGTAATCCACCCTCAACGGACGGCCTGACGGAGGGGCAAGAGCCGCCTCTCTCAGCCGGTCGAGGCCCTTTCCGCTCCGGGCGGACATGGGGATCACCTCCACCCCCAGCCGGCGGGACAGCTCCTCCGGATCGACCTTGATTTTTTTTCGGGCCGCCTCGTCCATCAGGTTCAGGCAGACCACGGCACGGCCCGTTATTTCCAGCGTCTGCACCGCCAGAATGAGGTTCCGCTCCAGACAGGTGGCGTCGCAGACTATGACGGTCAGGTCGGCGCCGCCGAAGCATATGTAGTCCCGGGCCGCCCGTTCGTCGGCGCTGCGGGCCGAAAGACTGTAGGTACCCGGCAGATCGGTTACTTTTATTTTTTCTCCCCCGAAGCCGAAGCTCCCCTCGGCCAGCTCCACGGTCTTGCCGGCCCAGTTGCCGGTGTGCTGGCGGGCGCCGGTCAGGGCGTTGAACAACGTGGATTTGCCCACGTTGGGATTGCCCGCAAGGGCAAGAGTCTTGGTCATAACATCACGCTCCACACACATATATTATGCGGCGGAGCCGGCGGGTGTTCAGACCGACATGAACTCTTCCATCAAGCTTTTAAAGTATGAAAACACCGTCCGCCGCCCAATGTTTTCGGCGGCGATAAGGCGGCAGCTTGCTATCACCTCGCCGTCAAGGGTGGTTACGACCTCGCCCAGACTGTCGCCTTTTTTTATCGGGGCCGAGATGTCCGGCTCCAGCCTTGTCTCGGTTTTTACGGCGTTTACCCTGTCGGCGGAAATGAGGGCGAAGGCGTCGTCGGCGGAAACCAGCGTTACCTGATCCTTGAGTCCCTTTTTCACGGGCGCCGAGGTGACGGTCTTATCCTTTTCGCCCAGACGCACGTTGCGATAGTTGGCGAAGCCGTAGTCCAGCAGCTCCCTGGCGGAGGCGAAGCGGCTCTTCGAGTCGGGGCTGCCCAGCACCACCGCTATGAGGTGCAGATCGTCCCGTCGGGCGGTGGCGCTGACGCAGCAGAGGGCTCCGTCAGTGGAGCCGGTCTTGAGGCCGGTGGCCCCGTCGTAGAAGCGTATGAGCTTGTTGGTGTTAGCCAGTTGAAAGGCCCCGCCCCGAAGGGAGTCCATCCATATGGTGGTGTAGCGGAAGATGTCGGGGTGCCTCATGAGCTCGCGGCTCATTATGGCGATGTCGCGGGCCGAGGAATAGTGTCCCTCGGCGTCCAGCCCGTTGCAGTTGACGAAGTGGGTGTTGTTCATGCCCAGCTCGGCGGCCCGTTGGTTCATTCGTTCGACAAAAGCCTCCACGCTGCCGGCCAGATGCTCGGCCACGGCCACGCAGGCGTCGTTGCCCGAGGCCACGGCTATGCCCTTGAGCAGGTCGTCAACGGTCATTTGTTCGCCCGCGTCCAGAAAAATAGTGCTGCCGCCCATGCTTTTGGCCCGCTCGCTGGCGGTGACGACTGTGTCGTAGCCTATTTCGCCCCGGTCAATGGCCTCCATTGTCAGCAGCATGGTCATGACCTTGGTGACGCTGGCGGGCGGCAGAGGCTCGTCGGGGTTCAGCTCCCAGAGCACGGTGCCGGTGCCGAAGTCCATGAGTATGGCGGCCTTGGCGTCGACCGCCGGGTCGGCCAGCACGGGCATGGACAGGGCGATAAGGGCAAGGACGGTAAGTGCGGAAATGATTTTTTTCAAAATAAAAACCCCCTTGGTAAAATGTATTACCGAGGGGGCTTGTTTGATTACAGCAATGCGAGCTTGTTGGAGGAATGTTTAAAAATTAGGAATTAGGAATGAGGAATTAGGAATACCGGCGGGGCATTTACGGCGTTGGCGTGTGTGTACCGTAAATTAAAAATGACAAAACACCCGTAGGGCGCGGCGAGGAGACGAGTCTCCCGGCGCACCGAAAACCGTAAACGTAACCTTTACTCCGTAGGGGCGCCCATCGGGCGTCCGCAATCAATCGTTTACGGCAACAACGATGAACGAAATTGTCAATCAAATCCCCCGCGCCGTATTATGACAATAACGACAAATAAATTTTATACACGTTTATCCGTTTGTTGCGGCGTTATCAAACGTCATTATCGTCACAAAAAAATAACTGCCCCCATAGCTAAGTGTGGCAGTTATTTTTTGAAATCATCAAACATCCTTGGCTAACCGTTTTACGGGCTTGCCTCTATCTATTTTTATTATACATGATATTTTTTGCTTTGTCAAGTGATTTAATTGAAAATTTTACTTTTCATCACAGCGGCAGCCCAATTCTATTTTCTTCTTCCGCGTCTGGACTCCACGTTGCGCTTTATGTCCAGCATACGCTCGTCGCTGCTCTGCTTGAACTTCGCCATCTTGTCCTCAAAGGACAGCTCGGCGCCCCCTGAGGAAGCGGGAAAGGTCACCTCGGCGGGACGGCCTGAAAAAGGTGCGCTCCTGGGCTTTGGCTCTATAGCTTTCTTTATGGACAGACTTATCTTGCCGTTGGGCTCCATGGTCAAAATCTTGACCTTGACGGTCTGCCCCACTGTGAGATGGTCATGCACATCCTTCACATAATCCCGGGCTATTTCGGAAATATGTACCAGTCCCGTTTTTTTATCGGGCAGATCCACAAAGGCTCCAAACCCCGTAATGCCCGAAACTTTGCCTTCCACAATACTTCCAACTTCCAGAGCCATAAAGGTACGAGACCCCTTTCAAAATGTAAATTAGCGATTCAGTTCGTCACAACAAAAACCGTTTCATCCTCGCCCACATAGCCGCCGCCGCGGACGGCGTCCTCGAAAAACTCGTCGCTTTCGTAGTAGGCCTTTTTTTGTTTAAGCTGACTGAGCTCGCTCTTCTTCAGCTCGATTGCCTCATTGCACCGGCTGATGTCGCGGCGCACGTGAAGAATGTGAATCCAGGTGCTGCATACCATGAAAATAAAGACCGCCACAAACACACTCGTAAAGCCACCGATCAAAAGTCGGCGGAAACGTTTTTTCGATATGCGTCTGCCAAAAAGTCTCATCGGTATCACTCCCCTCGGATCCTTTTCTCCGATCCGTTCCCCGAGTCAAGGCGGCCCCGGTCAGGAAAATTGCGGTCGCCGACAAGAGCGGGAAAATCGCTCATATAATAGTATATAACAAATTTTTTGTTTTGTAAAGGGTTTTAAAGCATTTTTTTGTAGTTTTTTTGAATTTTTTTTCGAATTTTGCCGGCGGAAGCACGGCGGCGGAGCCTTCGGCGGATAAGGCCGCCGAGAGCGTGCGCCTTTCCCGCCCACGCGCCCAGATACAGCCCCAGCCCCCGGCCCAGAAAAAACACCGGCGAGAGGGCGATGCCCAAGCCCTTGAGCACCAGACCGGCGGCCCATTCGGTGGGCCGGCCCAAAATCAGCACATAGAGCACAAGGCCGCAGACCGCCGTGACAAGCTGGAGCCCGCGGACGGATTCTTCACCGAAACGCAGATCCGCCCATACCGCCGTAAGGCCGGACAGGAGCCAGAACAGCAGATCCCAGAGCATGGACAGTCCCCGGCCGAAGCGGAGCCGTTCCCGTACGGCGTTCATCACCGAAGCCAGCGCACCGCAGGCCCCTCCGGTCAGCAGCCCCAAAAGCAGGGACATGAGCTGGACGCCGGTGGACACCGTCATTTCGTAAGGCGCCCCCAGAACGAGCCTTTGGCCGGCCGGGAATAGGCACAGCCGTCTATCAGACCGGCCACGGCGGCCTCTCCGTCCTCCACGTTCACCTGATTGAGCCTCAGCCCGCTGCCGGTGACCGTCAGCCGCTCGTCGCCTATCCTCAACACGATTTTCCGGTCGTCATAGCTCTCTACGTCGGTCACCGCCGAAACGCAGAGCTTTTCCCGGTTTTCAAGTATTAGATTTCCGTATTCGGACACAAAAACACCCCCTCAGCCTTACTATTATATGCCGGGGAGGCGGAAAAATATTACCGCTTCGCGGTTAATTAAAAACGTGCATGACGGAGATCACCTTGCCCCATACCTTTATTCGGGGCGACGGCTCGTGAATGTTTTCGATAACAAGGTGCTTTCCGTCGTTGGCGCGGCCGGCGGTCTCCGCCCAGACCAGGTCTTTGAACCGAAAGTAGCGGCGCAGCACGGTCTCGCCGTCCAAGCTGATCAGCACAATTTCGCCGTTTTGGGCTATGCCCTGACGGCGTACCACAACCATGTCACCCTTGTTTATGCGGGCCAGCCGCATGGAGTCGTCCCGGGCTATCCAGCCCACGTATTCCCGGTCGTCGTCGGGATCGCATTCTATTATTTTTTTGTCGGCGATATTCTCCGGACTGTACAGCATCTCCTCGGGCTTGATCTCATGCAATATAAACAGATCCCGCGAAGTTTCCAGAGGGAGGGTGCTCTCGTCGGCCCGGGTCATGTCCGCCGCCCGTGCGCCCAGATAGCGCCGGAGCCTGACGAGCACCTCGCCCTCGGGGATAATGCCGTACTCCTCCATGACCTCCAGAGTGCCGGGAGCCAGACAGAGCCGGGCGTCCAGTTCCTCCATCCGCAGACCCTGCTCCTTCGCTATGCCGTGAAGCCGTGCCCAGAGCCGTGATGTTCTTATGTCGTATTTCACGAAGCGGTCCCCCCTAAAGAATGAGTTCCATCAGCTTGTAAACTATGGGCAGGCTTACGGCGGAAAAGGCAGTCGTTATGAATATTATCTCCGCCGCGTAGGCCGAGTCCAGCTTGTATTCCGCCGCTATAACGGCAAAAATGGTCTGGCACGGCATGGCAACCTCGAAGATGAGGGCTCCGGCGGCGGCGCCGCTCAGAGGCAGGCTCAGCGCCCGTATAATGAGCATGACCAGCGTGGGAGCCACCAGCATTTTCATGACGCTCAGTATGTATATCTGGGGCTTTTTCAGGGCGCCGGCGAAGCTGATGCCGCTGAGTGTCGCCCCTATGAACAGCATGGACAGCGGAGTTGTGGCGGAGCCAACCGTGGCGAACACCTCGTGTATTGCCGACGGCAGACGCAGCCCCAAAAACAGCATTATCAGCGCGGCGGTGAAAAACACCGTGCAGGGGTTCACCAGATGCTTCAGCTTTTCTATGCCCTTTTCGCCGCTGACCCCGGCCACGCCCACGGTCCAGAGCATGGAGTCGTTGGCTATGGCGTAAAAGGCGGCGAAAAGTATGGCCCGATCGCCAAATACCGCCTGAACAAGCGGGTAGCAGAGAAAAATCACGTTGCCGAAGATGCCCAGATAGACGTGAACCGGTCTTTCTCTTTCGCTCAGCCGGAACAGCCGGGCCGTGACCAGCCCCGACAGCGCCAGAAAGGCCATTACGCCAAAGGCGAAGGCCGCCACGATGCCCGCCTCGCCGATGACCCCGCGGCTCAGGGTCTGGCTTGTGACGCTGGTGAGCACCATCAGCGGCAGGGTCACGTTTTTGATGAGCTTGCCGGTTCTGTCGCAGATGTTTTCCACATATCCGGTCTTTTCGCAGACAAAGCCGATAACTATCATCAGGCCCAGATAAAATATTTTTGAGTAAATTACTGACAAAGTGAACACCAACCCGTGTTAAAATGAGGAATTAGGAGTGAGGAATGAGGAATATTGACGCGCAGTTATAATTTCGTTTGCCGTTGCCGCTGCAAACGTTTGATTGCGGACGCCCGATGGGCGCCCCTACGGAGGAAAGGTTACATAAAAAGTATAGCGGCGCACCGGTTTTTGTCATTTATGCTTATTACGTCAGTTACACTATCAATGACAAACGCCGTATCTGCCCCGTCAGTATTCCTCATTCCTCACTCCTCATTCCTAATTTGCTTTATATATCGAACTTCGTCCTCCGCCGCCGTGTGACGACGCTCTGAACCAGTCCCACGGCGGCGCAGCAGGTGAGCATACTGCTGCCGCCGTAGCTCACAAAGGGCAGGGGGATGCCGGTGATGGGCATGAGCCCCAGACACATACCTATGTTCTCGAAGGTGTGGAAGAACATCATGGCCCCAACCCCCACACAGATAAACATACCGAGGGGCTCGTGCTCGCTTTCCATGGCGTCCCTGAAACAGCGGTATATTATGAGAAAGAGGAGGACGGTTATCACCGCGCAGCCCAGAAAGCCGAATTCCTCCCCTATGGAGGAGAAGATGAAGTCCGTCTGGCGCTCCGGCAGATAACCGAATTGGGTCTGAGGCCCTTTCAGATAGCCCCGGCCCAGGATCTGGCCGCTGCCGATGGCAAGCTTGGACTGGAGCACATGATAGCCCGTGCCGGTGGGGTCGCTCTCCGGGTCGAGAAAGCTGAGAATGCGGTTCTTCTGGTGAGGCTCCAGCAGGAACCATATCACAGGCGACGCCACCGCCGCCGCCCCAAGGGCGCCGAACACGTACTTAAGACTTATTCCGGCGAAAAACAGACCCGCGCAGAAAATGACGACAAAGACCATGGCGGTGCCGAAGTCCGGCTGCATGAGGATAAGGCCCACGTATACGCAAAGATGGACCAGCAGCAGGAGCAGCGTCAGGGGCCGGTTGATTTTATCCTTCACCTTTGTCAGGTGACAGGCCATGGTGATGATGAAGCACAGCTTTGTGACTTCGGCGGGCTGGAGGTTGACCGGGCCGAGGGCTATCCAGCCCTGAGTGCCGCCCCTTATCTTGCCCACCGCCAGCACCGCCGCCAGCAGGGCTACCGCCAGACCGAAGAAAACGAACCTCAATTTGTAGAGATATTTATAGTTGAAAAACGTCAGCGCCGTCATGGCCGCCATTCCCAGCAGAAAGGCCGCCGACTGCACTATGACGAAACGGTAGTGGTGCTCGATGCTGGCCGTGGCGCTGTTGACCGCCGCTATGCCCAGCAGAGAGGTGATTATTACATATATTAACAGCGGATGATCCACGGTGTCGGAAAAAAGCCCTTTTTTCATGTCGGTCTCCTATCTGCCGCCCGCGGCGGCGCCGGTTTGTCTGTGAGCGGTATTTATACAGTTATTCTACCAGATTTCGGGCCGGATTTCAAGAGAAAAATTCATCACCGCGAAAATATTGAAATTATTAATAAATTATTTACAAATTTGTTTTAGAATTGTATACAATACAGTGTAAAATATGATATAAAGAAATATAAACAGTCGGAAAAGGAATGAGACCAATGCGCAAAAAACTGCTTTTGATAAACGGGCCCAACATGAATATGCTGGGCATACGCCAGCCGGAAATTTACGGCAGCGACACCCTCGGGACCATAGAGAATTTGACCGTGGAACGGGCACGGGAGCTGGGCTACGAGTGCGAATGCTTCCAGTCGAATTACGAGGGGGCCGTGGTGGAGAAAATACACGAGGCCTACGGCAAGGTTGACGGCATCGTCATGAACCCCGCCGCCTTTACCCATTACAGCTACGCCGTGGCCGACGCCGTCAGCGCCGTGGCCATACCCACAATAGAGATACATATGTCCGACATTCACAGCAGGGAGAGCTTCCGCCGCAAGAGCGTGATCCTGCCCTACTGCATCGGCCAGGTGGCGGGCCTGGGCAAGGAGAGCTACGCCGTGGGCGTGGAAAGATTAGTTGACTATCTGGAGGGAAGAAGCCATGTATGAGGAAAGAGTGGAGCGGCTTTTGGCCGCAATGAGCGCCCGGGGAGCGGACGCCGTGCTCATCGCGTCCCGGGAGAACCGCATCTTTTTGAGCGGCTTCACCGGCGACACCGGCGCTATCCTCATCACCGAAAAGGGCCGCACCCTCTTTGTGGAGCCGCGCTACGCCCTTCAGGCCGCCATGGAGACCAGAGATTACAACATAGTCAGCACCACCGGCGGACTTTATAACAGCATCAACGACTCCATCATCAGCGACGGGGTCAAGAGAATAATCTATGAGGATCACTATTTTACCGTCAATCAGTTCCGTTCTCTGGAAAAGCGGCTGCGCTATGAGGAGCTCATACCCGCCGGGGACGTTATGCTCCGACTTCGGGCGGTCAAGGATCGGTCCGAGATAGAGATCCTCACCGAGGCCGCCAGAATAACCGACGACGGCATGGCCCGAGTGGAGCAGCTGCTCAGAGTGGGCGTCACCGAAAAGGAGCTGGCGCTGAAGGCCGAAATGCACTTCAGATCCCTTGACGCCGATGGCTTCGCCTTTCCTCCCGTGATAGTTTCGGGAGTGCGGACGGCCATGCCCTCCGCCAATCCGGCTCCCAAGGAAATAGCCTTCGGCGACATAGTCGTGGTAAATATGGGTATAATATACAAGGGCTACTGCACCGATTGCAGCCGAACCTATTTCATGGGCAGCGCCGACGAGGGAGCGCGGAATATGTACGGAGCCGTGCTGAGCGCCCGGAACGAGGTGCTGGCCGAGGCAAGGACGGGCAATCCCTGCCGCAATGTGGACGCCAGAGCCAGAGCCGTCCTGACGGAAAAGGGCTGCGGCGACGGGTATCTCCACTGTGTGGGCCACGGGGTGGGCCTTTCGGATCGGGAGCTGCCCAAGATCAGCCTTCAAAGCTCGGACACGCTGTGTACCAATATGACGGTGAGCGTCGGCGTGGGCGCTTACAGGGGAGGCTACGGCGGCGTCAGGATCACCGACACCGCGGTTATCACGCCGGACGGGGCCGTTTGTCTGACAAAGACCCCCGCCGAGATCAAGGTGATGTGAGCGCGGCCGGTTTTCCGGCGGCGGTTTGCTCCCCGCTTCCGTTGCCACGGTAAAATTTTTCCAACTATTTTGAAAAAAGACTTGATTATTTTCCTCTTTTGTAGTATTATAATGGTGACTGCTTTTTATTTAATAGACGAAAGGAAGATATGAAATGATTTCCGCAGGCGAATTCAGAAACGGTGTGACCTTTGAACTTGACGGCAGCGTTTATCAGGTTATAGAGTTCCAGCACGTTAAGCCCGGCAAAGGCGCGGCTTTTGTGCGGACAAAAATCAGAAACGTTATTTCCGGCGGCGTTGTCGAGCGCACATTCAGCCCCACCGACAAGATGCCCAAGGCGCATATTGAGCGAAAGGATATGGAATACCTTTACAGCGACGGGGATCTCTACTACTTTATGGATCCCGAGACCTACGAGCAGATACCCATCGGCAGCGACAAGCTGGGCGACGCCCTTAAGTTTGTGAAGGAGAATATGCAGGTCAAGATCCTGTCCTTCAAGGGCAACATCTTCGGCGTTGAGCCGCCGAACTTTGTGGAACTCGCGGTTACCGATACCGAGCCCGGCTTTGCCGGCAACACCGCTCAGGGCGCGACAAAGCCCGCCACTCTTGAAACGGGCGCTCAGGTGCAGGTTCCCCTGTTCATCAATCAGGGCGAGACCATACGCATCGACACCCGCACCGGCGAGTATATGTCCAGAGCGTAAGCTTTTCAAAAACAACATTATCATTAAGGAGGCGGCAGCATGAGCTATTTAACAGAAAGAGCGTCATACCTCAAGGGCCTTATGGAGGGCGCGGAGCTTGACCTCACCACAAAAGAAGGCAAGATCCTCAAGGCGGTAATCGAGCTTGTGAGCGATATGTCCGACGAGATAGAGTCTTTGACCGACACCGTAGACGAGCTTCAGGATCTGGTGGACGAGATAGACGAGGCACTTGGGGACGTCGAGGAAGAAATGTACGGCGAGTGTGACTGCGACGATTGTGATGACGACGATGACGACTGGGATTTCGACGACGATGACGAGCTGGCCGTCGAGTGTCCCCACTGCGGCGACACCATCTACCTTGACGCGTCGCTTTTGGAGAGCGGTGAAAGCACCATCACCTGCCCTAACTGTAAGGAAGAGATAGAGATCGAGTTCACCGACGACGAGTGCGACTGCGACGACTGTAAGTAATAGAATTTGAAAACCCGAAATATGGCAGAAAAGCCTTCCCATCAAAGGGGAAGGCTTTTTTTGTCATTGCTGACGTAAGGCGGTATAGAAAAATTCGATTGATAGTTTCGTTTGTTATTGCCGCTGTAAACGCTTAATTGCGGACGCCCGATGGGCGCCCCTACGGTATCGAGGTTACATCACCGCCGCAGCAACGACAAAACGCCGTAGCTGCCCCGCCAGTATTCCTAATTCCTCATTCCTAACTCCTCCTAATTACTATATGCAGTACTCCCCTCCGGAGCGCGCCTCCCGTTCTTTCCGGGTCAGGTCGGCCAGGGTGACGCTGTCCACATAGTCCCGTATCACCTTGTCCAGCCCCTCCCAAAAGGCAAGGGTGGAACAGCTCCACCTTCGGGGACAGAGGTTTTCCTCGGTGTCCAGACACTCCACCGGAGCGAGACCGCCCTCGGCAAGCCGCAGTATCTCCCCCACGGTGTAGTCCTCGGGCCTCCGGCTCAGCCGGTAGCCGCCGTGCGCTCCCCTTATGCTCCGCAGCAGCCGGGCTTTGGACAGCACGCTGACTATCTGTTCCAGATATTTGACGGAGATATTCTGTCTCTGGGAAATTTCCTTTATGGTTATGTTCCTGCCGCCGTCGGAATTCACGGCGATGTCTATCATGGTGCGCAGGGCGTACCGCCCCCGAGTCGAGATCTTCATGCTGTCACTCTCCCTTTATGTACTTATGTACAAATTTATAAAAATCATATTTAATTTCTATGATTTTATTTTATCACGGTTTTTCTTATTTGTCAAGTCTAAACCGAAACATTTCACACAATTTCGCACAGATAATTTTAAAAAAATGTAACATTTTTATTAAATCCGTTGCGGAGCGGGAAAAATTATGCTATACTGTAATTTAAGGCAATACCGCACAGAGACCGCAAGTGAGCTTTGTACCCATCTTGCTTGCATCTTTTCCGACGTTTATTACGAAAACTCCTTGAAATACGACAGTATTCCTTCGTCGTTTTCGTAATTCCGTCAAAAAATCTGTGGCGTAATATGGGCACAATCTCTGTGCGGTATTGCCTTAATAAACGAGACGGAGGGATAATCATGACTACGGCGGCGAGACGCAAGGGAAAGCTTTACTCTCTCGGGGAGGAAATATTCAGCTCGGTGACCCACGGCATAGGCGCTTTGCTGGGCGTGGCGGCGCTGGTGCTGCTGGTGGTGTTCGCGGCCAAGGCCCACAACGTTTACGGCGTGGTCGGCGGGGCCGTATACGGCGCGACAATGATAGTGCTGTTCACCATGAGCACACTCTATCACGCCATCAGCGCCAAAGGCGCCAAAAAGGTGTTCCGGGTGCTGGATCATTGCAGCATCTATCTGCTCATCGCCGGAACCTATACCCCCATCGCCCTTTGTTCCCTGCGCCAGCACGGCGGCTGGGTGCTTTTCGGCGTAGTCTGGGGCGTTACGGCGCTGGGCATAACCCTTAACGCCATTAATATGGAGAAATTCAAGGCAGTCAGCCTTGTCAGCTACATCGTCCTCGGCTGGGCGGTGGTGGCTATGTGGGGCACCCTTAAGGCATCTTTGGCCCCCGGCGGAATCGCCCTCCTTTTGGCCGGCGGCGTGGTATATATGCTGGGCGTGGTGTTCTACTGCATGAAAAAAGTGGCGTATATGCACTCCATATGGCACATTTTCGTGCTGGCCGGCAGCATTCTGCACTTTTTCGCCGTGCTGCTGTACGTGATAAGATAATTAAAAGAAAGGTTGATGGATCTTGGAACCTCTCCCCGCGAGTATTACGCAGCTTGGGCTGCTTGTCATATGCGGACTTTTTACCGTCCTGAACGTGGCTCTTGAGGAGCTGAACATAACCGCTCTCCGGAAGGACGCCGAGGACGGCGACCCGGCCAGCCGCCGCCTTCTCAAGCTGAAGGAAAACGAGGCCCGTTTCGCGGTGGGCTACCGCTTTTGGACCACTCTCCTCTATATCTGCGTGGGTATGCTGACAACGGTTTACATCGGCGCGGTCATAGATTACAGCGGCCCGGTATTGGCCTGCCTGCTGGCGGTGGCCGTCGCAATGGTCTCGGTCATAGTCGGCCGTCTGGCCCCAGCGCGGGTGGGGCGCAAGTATTTTGCCGCCGTGTCCCGCAAAATGACCTGGGTAATGGAGGGCTTTTACTTCGTAAGTCTGCCGCCGGTGGCGGCCTGCCTGTGGCTGGCGAGGCTCTGCGCCGGTCTCTTCGGCGTGGCTCCCGACGAGGAGCTGGAGGACGTGACCGAGGAGGAGATCCGCATGATGGTGGACATCGGCACCGAGACCGGCGTCATAGCTCCCGAGGAGCAGGAGTTCATTCAGAATATATTTGAGTTCGACAGTATGTCCGCCGCCGACGTCATGACCCACCGTATCGACGTGGCCGTCCTCCGCCTTGGGGACGACCCCCGTGAGTGGGAAAAGCAGGTGCGGGACACGGGCTTTTCGCGCTTTCCCGTATGCGGAAAGACCATCGACAATATCGAGGGCATCGTCTACGCCCGGGAGCTTTACGAGTTCCTCTATGACGGCAGCGGCGACGTCAAAAGCATAATCCATAAGGCCTATATCGTGCCCGAGACCGTGTCCACGGACGTGCTTTTCCGCAATATGCAGCAGGAAAAGAACCACATGGCCGTGGTGGTGGACGAGTACGGCGGCTTCAGCGGCGTCGTCACCATGGACGACCTTTTGGAGGAGCTTGTGGGCCGGATAAACGACGAAAAGGAAGAACAGGTAGAGCCCGAGCCGATAGTCCGGCTGGATGAGAACACCTGGGAGATAGACGGCACCGCCCCTCTGGACGAGGTGGCGGAGGAGCTTGGCGTCAAGCTGCCCGTGGAGGAGTACGACACCATCGGCGGCCTTATCTTCGCTCAGATGGACACCATACCCGAGGACGGCTCCACCTTTGAGATAGAGGCCTACGGACTGGCCATGAAAATAGTGAAAATTGAGGACCGCAGAATAGAGAGGGTTCTGGTCTGCGTTGTCGAGGAGGAAGCTGAAAACGGTGAGGAAGAACAGTAGAAGGCCATTTTCCGGCAAGCTGCTGCTGGAGCTGCTGGCGGCGGCCTTTATCCTGCTGGGGCCCACCGTGCTGGGGGCCGCCGTCGGGAGCTGGGGACTGTACGCCGTGTTCGCCGTGACGGCGGCTGTGTTCGCCGCGCGGCTGTTTGAGACCGGCAGAATACATCTTTCCGTCAATATTGCCGTGGGCGGGGTCATGCTGGCGTACGCCCTTTTTGTGCTGATATGGGCCGACGACCGGGCGGGGCACCTTCGGCTGTGCTTCGTCCTGCTCACGGTTCTGCTGACGGCCATGCTGGCGGCGGACTATTTTGCTCAGGAAAAGGACATCGGCTCCCGCCTGACCGGGCTGGTGCTGATATCCGCCCTTATCTGCGGGGCGTGGAACATTCTGGACTGGATCATAATACGCCGGTTCTCCCTTGACGGGGCTTTCGCCGCCGGTCTGGGCGACCGGCATCTGGTGGGAATGTTCATGCTCGCGGGTCTGTGGTGCTGTCAGGCCGTTCTGCGCGGCAAAAACGGCAAGCTGAAGCCCTCGGCCTTTGTAGCGGGTCTGCCCCTGCTTTTCGTGCTGGTCATGAGCCGCAGCCTGCTGACCGCGCTGGCCGGCGGAATTTTTCTGGTGTTCGTGTCCTTGGGCCGGCGGAACCTTGCGGCCTGTGTTTCGGGCGCCGCAGTTTCGGCGCTTTCCGCCGCGGCCATGATCATCATGGCCGTACGCGGCTCCGGCGGCGGACTGAGACCCTTTGCCGACGGCGTACTCTGCGGGCTGAAGAACATCGGCGGTCTGGGCGGCGGCGGATTTCTGCTGCGTCAGGGAGAGTTCCAGTCGGTCTACTATGACGCGGCCTCGGCGGGACTGGGCGCGGAGCTCGTCTCCTCCCTCGGACTGCCGGGAGGGCTGGCCTTTCTGGCGGCCGTCGCGTGGACGGTTCACATGGCCGTGAAAAAAAAGAGCCTGTTCTGCGGCTTCGGCGGGGCTATCGCGGTGTTCGCGTTCCTTACCGGGGCGGAGCACAGTCTGGGCGCACTGATGATGCTGGCCGGAGTGCTGGCATATGGCGAGTGGAGACAGGGGCGCACCCTTTCGGTGCGGATCAGACCCGTCAGGTTTGTGGTTGCGGGAATTTTGGGGGCGTTGGCGGTCTTTGGCTGTGTGCTTGGAGTTTCCGCCGGAATAAAGGCCCGGGGAATAGAGACCGGCAGCGGCGGAGCCTTGGCCCTTGCGGCGAGGCTCGATCCCTTCGACGGAGATTGCTGCTACCGGGCGGCGCTGGCCTATCATGAGAGCTACGGCGAGTCAGGCTCGAGGAACGATCTGGCCTATGCCGAGTATTACATACAGGAGGCCATAGACCGGGGCTGCGAGACAGGCCCCTATCTGGCGGAGTACGCCGAGATCGAGGCCCTTGGGGGCAAATTAGCCTCGGCTGTGGATACGGACGCCAAAGCCATGGAGCTGTCCCCCCTGTGGGAGGACGCCAAGGTCAGGGCCGCCGGACATCTCTACTCTCTTATCGAGACTACTCAGAAGGGCAGCGTCGCCGCCAACCGCTGCTATCAGCGGATATTGGAGCTGGCCGAGGCGGTGGACAATATGGAACGGAAAAAGCTCATCACCGACTATGCCGACCGGGCACAGCCCTATATCAGGATGGACTTCGGATATGGGGAAGATGAGGAATTAGAAATTAGGAATGAGGAATGAGGAATATAATGTAAGGCGGCGTCACCGCCCCGTAAAAGTAAAATTTTCAATTAAAATCACTTGACAAAGCAAAAAATATCGTGTATAATAAAAATAGATAGAGGCAAGGCCGTAAAACGGTTAGCCGAAGCGTTTGGTTAAAAATAACTGCCCGCTTTAGCTGTGGGGGCAGTTATTTTTTTGTGGTGTAGTAAATGATGATCCAACACGCTATGTTTATGCCCCAAGCTAATGCGAGCATAAAAAACAATGTGAACACATCAAGCATCACAAACCACCTCCTTTCACAAGGAAGATGGCTAACCGTCCCACTACTTGCGCTCTATCCAAGGGGTATTATAACACATATTCCGGCAAAATGCAAGATTTTTTTATGTTTTTGTCATTGTTACTGTCAGTATCTAATTGTATGCACACAAAAAGCGCCCCCGCATATGCGCGGGAGGCGCTTTTTTATACGTGTTATTATTTCTCCACGGTGTTACTCAGGGCGGTCATGGTGGTCAAATCGTCCCAGACGAAGGCCTTGACCGTGGCCCCCTCGACGGCGGTCATCATTCCGCCGAAGCGGGCCGTCTGTCCTTGGGCGAACTCCGCCTCCATGAACAGCATATCCACCAAAGCTCCGTCCTTGTACATGGCGATGACGATGGCGTCCTCGCCGGAACGTTCGCCGTTCTTGGTGACGTCGGCCTTTACCCGAAGGCTAGCGCCCGCTTTCTCGACATCAAGACTGTTGACGGTGTAAAGCCCCGCGCTGCCGCCGGCGTTTACCGCTCCGTCCACGGCCTCCACCGCCAGCTCGTT
>CANRJP010000013.1 GCA_947630975.1 uncultured Clostridia bacterium | reverse complement strand
ATGCCTGCTATTCGCAGGAAATTTGCGGTGATTATCCCGCCCACAGGCGTGAGAACGCTTTCGGGGTGGAATTGTATACCAAAGGTGGGATGCTCTTTGTGACGGAGGGCCATTATTTGTCCCCGGTCGTCCTCGGCTATGATCCGGAGACAGTCGGGGAGGGTGTCGCGCTCGACTATAAGCGAATGATAGCGGCCCACCTCTATGACTCCGGTCAAGCCCTCGAACACCGGACACTGTGTGTCTATGTGTACCTTGGTGGCCTTGCCGTGCAGCGGCTCGTTCGCCAATCCGACAACTCCGCCGAAGGCCTGACCTATTGACTGCTCACCCAGACATATTCCAAAGATCGGAATTTTCCCGCTGAAATGTCTTATAGCCTCGACACAGATGCCCGCGCTGTCCGGTGTTCCCGGCCCGGGAGATACTATAAGCGCCTCCGGGGCCAGCTTTTCGATGTCCTCTACCGTCACGGCGTCGTTCCTGACGACCTTTATATCGGGGTACATTTCGCCGATTTGCTGATAAAGGTTGTAGGTAAAGCTGTCGTAGTTGTCCAGCATTAAAATCATGACTTACCCTCCTTTAAATCTCGTTGGCCATTTCTATGGCTTTTACCACGGCATAAGCCTTATTTCTCGACTCCTGATACTCGTTCTCGGGTACGCTGTCGGCCACTACGCCGCCGCCCGCCTGTACATAGGCCTTTCCGTTCCTGAACAGCACCGTCCTTATGGCTATGCAGGTGTCGATATTTCCGTCGAAGGCCAGATAACCGACGGTTCCGCCGTAAAGCGCCCGTTTTGTGGTCTCAAGCTCGTCGATTATCTCCATGGCGCGAATCTTCGGCGCTCCGCTGAGCGTACCGGCGGGGAGTACGCTCATAAGGGCGTCCACCGCCGTCTTTCCGTCTTGGAGCTGTCCGTATACGTCGCTTACGATGTGCATTATTCTTGAATAGCGCTCGATGTGCATAAGGTTCTCCACGTGTACGGTGCCGAATTTGCTGACTTTGCCGATGTCGTTCCGGCCCAGGTCGACCAACATGGTATGTTCCGCCCGTTCCTTTGGATCGTTTATGAGCTTCTTTTCGTTTGCCAAATCTGATTCGGGAGTATTGCCCCGGCGGATCGTACCGGCAATGGGCTTTGTCATGCAAATTCCGTTGGTGACGCTCAGAAGCTTTTCCGGCGAGGCTCCGGCTATCCTGTAGTCTGGGTGCTTGAAATAATACAGATAGGGACTGGGGTTGGTGGAGCGCAGCATACGGTAAACGTCATATGGGTCGGCCATTGACTCCACCTCTATCCGCTGTGAGGGCACTATCTGGAAAATATCGCCCTTCCTGATATATTCCTTTGACTTTTCAACATTGCTAAGATACTGTTCGTGGGTGATGTTGCTGGTCTTTTTTACCGGTCTTATCTCACGGTAGGGGCGACGTGGCGGAACATAATCCTCGATGGCCCGTATTATTTTTTCGGCCTTGGCTTCCGCCAGAGAATATTTGCTTTCTATGTCGCCGCGGGTGATGTTGAATATGCACAGCACCTTGTTGCTCAAGTGGTCGTAGGCCACCAGCTCTTCATAAAGGAAGAGGTTTATGTCCGGGATATTCAAATCGTCGACGGGGGCGTTACAGAGCCTCGGTTCGATATAACGTATCGTGTCGTATCCGAAGTAGCCCACAAAGCCGCCGGTAAGACCGGGGCCGCTTTCGACGGCGGGACTGTTGTACTTGCTCATCAGTTCGTTCAGAAAACCGGGCAGGTCATAGACCTCAAAGGTCTTTGTTTCGCCGTTTTCGGTATAGGCGCCCTTGTGATCCTTTATGGCAAGCTCGGCCCTCGGGTTGATACCGATAAAGGAATAGCGCTGCCAATGCTGGTCGCTGCCGGCGCTTTCGAGAATGAAAGCGTGGTCGGCGCCCTGACTCAGGGCCTGAAAAATTCTGACCGGCGTTACGCTGTCGCACAAACGCTCATAAATCACCGGTACGTGAGTTATCTTCGAGTGTGTTTCGAGAAGCTCCTTGACTTCTCCCAAGCTGGGGTTTAACATGGTAATTCCTCCTCAAATAAAATGAAAAGTCCCACTGACGTTGAAGTCAATGGGACGAAATAACTATTCCGTGGTGCCACCCAAATTCAAGGGAATAACCCTCCTCATAGAAGTACAAGCATACTTCCGTTCCTTAACGCGGAACAACGGCGCAGATACTTACCTTTTAAGTGTTCTCCTTGCTCCTCGCAAATCCATTCACAATAACACGCTGTACCGGCTCTCAGCGCCCCGGCTCTCTGTGACAGTTGGAATTAAAGCTACTTACTTTTGGTCAAAGGATTTAATATTTGATTAAAGCTATTATAGCACTATGAATTATATTTGTCAAGAGTTTTTTTAAAATTTTTTTATCTTCTCTTTTTCTTTTTCCCTTTTCCGCCGGCAAAAAGTGCCACGGCGGCAATGGCGCCGATTATTACAACGGCGAGAATGATGTAGATCCATACTGGAAGGCTGGTTCCCTTTACCTTGCTCCATGCGGCGAGAACCTTGTCGTTCTGGTCGCCGAAATCCTCCATTATGCCGCAGCGATAGGTGGTCTCAAGGTCGGGGTACTGGGTCATGAGCTGGCGGCGCTCCTCGTTGGTGCGGACAATGGCCTTGCCGTCGGTAAGCCTGTCCTCGGACAGTGTGCCGCCGAAGAAATAGCTCAGGTCATAGGCTATTTCGCCGTCCTCCTCGTCGTACCAGTCACGGACAAGGTCAAATATCTCGTTTCCGGCAATTACGCTGGTGTAGCCGATAAAGTCCTGATTCATGGCGGCTATTTCGGGCCGACACATGAAGTCCACAAAATCTTGAGCAAGCTCCACATTGGCGCCCTTGGGCATTACCCAGCCGTCGAACCAAACCGTGCTGCCCTCGTCGGGAACCACAAACTCCAGATACTTGCCGTCCTCTTCCTCCGCAAGGTCAAGAGCGTAAACGGCGTCGCCGCTCCAGCAGACGTTCGCCGCTATCTTGCCGCTGACGATGTCGGTCTTTCCGCTGTCCACCTCGAAGCCGTAAAGGTTATCTTTCATTTCCTTAAGTGCTGCCTCGACCTTGGCGATGGATTCGTCGTCGGTGCGGTTGGCTATCTCGTGGGTGCGGCGCTGAAGCTCGGTTCCGTCTATTTCGCCGTTTTTGTAAGCCTGACGGTTGGTCTTAAGCTCATCGCCGTAAACTTCAAGCAGACCGATGACATAAGCGTCGCGGCTGGTGTCCTTGCAGGTGGCCATTTTCTTATAGTCGGTGTTCCAAAGGAAGTCCCAGGTGTTCACGTCCTCGAGCTTGACGGCCTCGGGGTCGTACATTATGCCCACGCTGCCCCACATATAGCCAACGGCGTAATCCGTCCAGCCGTATCGGGCGAACATATCGGAAATATAGGGAGATACGTTGGCCGTATAGTTGGGCATTTTTGAAATATCATATTTTTCAAGGGAAATATTTTTCTCCCCGGCGTCGCCCTTCTGTGTCTCAATCAGCATCTTCTGTATGATGTAGTCGGAGGGGCAGACAAGGTCGTACTGAGTCTTTCCGGTGCGCAGGGTGTTGAGCATGGTCTCGTTAGTCTCAAACATATCGTACTGCACGCGAACCTTTTGACCGGTGCGGGCCTCATAGTCCTGCTCCCAAAGCTCCATTACAGATTGGTCAACCTTGCGTCCGTCCTCGTCGGTTCCGTCATTAATATAATCCTGCCAGTTATAGACCCGGAGAACAAGCTCCTCCGGCTCGTCGGCAAAGGCCGGGCAGAATGAGGAAGCTATCAGTGAAAATACGGTAAGGGCAGTAAGAAATTTTTTCATGGTGATTTGATTTCCTTTCTTTGTATATGATATTTAGTATCTGTTACTTTTTTATGTGTTTCGGTTTTTTTGTCGCGGTTTTGCCGTTTCGGTTCGCGATAAGGAGCACCACCAGCGCCAGCAGGGTAATCACGGTTGTTAAGGCGCGGAGAGAAGGGGGGAGAGTGCCTTTTTTGCTTGTGACGCCGTAGACGTAGGTGCTTAAGGTCTGATATGCGGTGTCACGGGTGAAAGCGGTAATAATATAGTCGTCCAGGCTGAGCGTCACCGAGAGAATAAAGCCGCTGATAATGCCGGGCACTACTTCCGGCATTATGACCCGCATAAGGGCCTTGTTGGGCGTGGCGCCCAAATCAAGGGCGGCCTCATATATGTTGGGATCCATCTGCATCAGCTTGGGTCGGACGCTTAACACAACGAAAGGTATTGTCAGCACCACGTGGCCCACAAGCAATGTCAGAAAGTTGAACTTTATTCCGCAGAACACAAACAGAATGGTGAGGGAGAGGGCGGTAACTATTTCCGCGTTCATGATAGGTATCTGACTTATGCCTTCCATTACGGCCTTACCGCGCTTGCCGCTGTAAAATATTCCGATTGCGCCGAGTGTGCCCAAAACTGTCGATACCGCCGCCGAGGAAAAGGCAACGACAAAGGTATTTATTGCCGCCGTCATTATCTCTTTATTACGGAAAAGCGAGGTGTAAAGCCGCAGACTGAAACCGTTCCATGTGCCGATGAGCTTAGTGTCGGTGAAGCTGAAAACTATCAGCAGCAGGATTGGGGCATACATCACAAAAAGCACGATGTAAATGTAAAATTTCCGTATCAGGTCGGTAAGCTTGGAGGTTTTCATTACCATAAGCCTCCTCTCGCGTCGTCCTCGGTTTTGACGTTGTGGGTGGCGGCGCTGCCTATGACTATCATTACAAGCATTATGAGAGCCACAAGACTGCCCATATGCCAAAGCCCCTGGTCAAAGTAGAGCTGTATGCTGTTGCCGATGAGGGATATTTTCCGTTCGCCCATAACGTCGGAAATTACATAACTGCTCATGGTGGGCATGAACACCATTGTAGCCGCCGAGACTATGCCCGGCATAGTCATGGGCAGAATTATTTTTATAAACGTTTGAGGCGGCGCGGCGCCCAAGTCGTAGCTGGCTTCGATCTGGCTTTGATCCATCTTTATCATGGTCGTATAAAGCGGAAGAATGGTAAAAGGCAGATAATTGTAAACCATGCCTATCATGGTTGTGACATAGGGGTGGTCGCCGCCGTTGAGACCGAGCCAGAACAGCAGGTCGCGGGTGGCCGCCGTGCGCAGTACAAAGTTTATCCACATGGGCATCACGAAGAGCAGAACTGTCGCCATGGTAAAACCGAGATTTTTCTTTGCCAGAAAATAGGCGACAGGGTAGCCGACCAAAAGGCAGAGCACCGTGTTGCCCAAACCTATCAAAAGGCTGATTATCAAAGTGTTTATGTTGTTGACATCTTTGAAAAAGGAGATAAGGTTCGCAACAGACGGAACGCCGCTGCTGTCGGTGAACGCGTAGGCTATGATAAGCAATAGGGGCACCACTACGAAAAGTATCAGGAACACCATGTAGGGAATGGAAAGAAATTTCCGCTGAAAGTGGAGACTATTTTTTCGCATATTTCTTTGCCTCCCCCTTAAGGGTCAGCCCGATAAGCTCGGGCTTTACCCTTATGCCCACCTGATCGCCGGCGTCATAGGTGTATACTGTGTCGAGTGTGAAGTCCTCGTCCTGCTGCGTGCGGACGGTCACCATATAGTGGTCGCCTTTGTATATGTTTTCGACTATATTGCCCCAAGCGGTGCTCTCTTCAATATTGTCCATTATCTCAATATCGCCAAGGCCGATGGTGGCCTTTATGTCCGCGTCGGTGAAGTCGTAGACTGTGCCGTCGGGGCCTATGACGTAGCCTTCGCTGTCAAGCTTAGAACCGGGTACCAGCTTTGTAACGTCGCAGGGAAAGGCGAAATCCGATATAATGACGTTGTTGTTTTTGTCGATGTAAGCGTCGTCGTAGACGTTGGCTGTAAGCTCCTTCTTCATTATGTGAATGCCGTCTGGCTCAATTATTATCCCCGCGTCGCAGTTGATTTCCAGATTGCGGGTGTCCTGAATAATTACCTCCGAGTGGCCCACCATCAGGGTATATTCGTAGTGTATGCCTTTGAAGATTTTGCTTATAAGCTTGCCGTCCAACATTCCCTGTCCCGGAGGAACTAATTTGACGTCCTCGGGCCGAACCACAACGTCCACCTTTTCGTTTTTGTCGAACTCGTCCAGCGCGTCAAAAACGTGACCCAGAAAACGCACCTTCAGCCGGTCTATAATCGTGCCGCTGTAAATGTTGCTCTCGCCGATGAAATCGGCCACAAAGGCGTTGGCGGGTTCGTTGTAAATCCCCTCCGGCGTGCCTATCTGCTGTATCATTCCGTCTTTCATTACCACAATGGTGTCGGAGAGCGTCAGAGCTTCCTCCTGATCGTGAGTAACATAAATGAAGGTAATACCCAGCTTTTTGTGCATTTCCTTCAGTTCAAGCTGCATATCCTTCCGCATCTTCAGATCCAGAGCGCCCAAAGGCTCGTCCAGCAGAAGTATCTCCGGCTCGTTGACGATAGCCCGGGCTATAGCTATTCTCTGCTGCTGTCCGCCGCTGAGCGTGGCGATATTTCTGTCCTCGTACTCTTCCAAATCCACGATTTTAAGAGCGGCCCGAACCTTTTCGCTTATTTCTTTGGTCGTAAGCTTTCTGACTTTGCCTCTGTCCTCGATTTTTTTCAGTTTCAGGCCGAAGGCTATGTTGTCGTATACGTCCAGGTGCGGGAAAAGCGCGTACCTTTGGAACACCGTGTTGACGGGCCGCTGATATGGAGGCAGCCCCGTAATGTCCTTGCCGTTAAGGAGAATTTCTCCGCCGGTGGGCATTTCAAAGCCCGCTATCATGCGGAGGGTAGTGGTCTTTCCGCAGCCGGAGGGCCCAAGAAAAGTAATAAATTCACCTTTTTTCACGTAAAGATTAAAATCCTCCACCGCATAGGTCTGGCCGTAATGCTTCGAGACGTTTTTCAGCTCGATAATAATGTTTTTGTTGTCCTTCACAACCGCGTCACCCCTTTAAATTTTACAGAGCCTATCCGGCTCAAACGATTTTCTGCGGGAAAAAACAGATCCCGCAAAATTAATAAAACGGTACTATGGTGGACTATGCACGTCAATCCGCCACTCGTACCGTTTTTTATCAAGTGATATTTTACACGATTTTTATATGTTTGTCAATAGGTTTTGTCAAAATTTTTTAAGGCAATACCGCACAGAGATTGTACCCGTATTTCGCCGCAGATTTTTTGACGAAATTACGAAAACGACGCCGGAATACTGTCGTATTTCAAGGAGTTTTCGTAAAAAACGTCGGAAAAGATGCAAGCAAGACGGGTACAAAGCTCCTTGGCGGTCTTTGGGCGGTATTGCCTTAATTATTTGCCCCGAAGTATTCAAGCGCCTTTTCCATCTGAACGTCGATGATTTTTGTCAGGCCGTCATATTCCCAGTCGTTAAGGTAGAAAGCTGTGTAAAAGTCCACCTGACCGGTCACCTCAATGTTTCTGTTCTGCTGGAATATCCGCACCGCCGCCTCGGTATAAGCGTCGTAGTACCCGTCCACGGCGCTGTCCGGAAGAAGGCCGAGAGCGTTGAGCCGCTGCTCCACGCCTTTTTTGCTGGCGGGCAGATTGAGTTTATCCAACCTGATTTCGGCAAACTGACTTTCGTCCACCGGAATGACGATGTTGCTGACGGGAATGTCCGGAGTGAGGCCGACGGTGTGGACGCGCTCGTCGTTGGGAGTATAAAATTCACCTATGGTAAATTTCAGTCCGCTGCCCGTCGGGGTGCGCATCATTATCTGCATACTGCCCTTCCCGTAGGTCTTTTCACCGAGAAGCTTCGCCCGCCCCCTGCTTCGGAGAGCCATAGCCAGAAATTCGCTGGCCGAGGCCGTCATTCCGTTGGTAAGCACCAAAATGTCCAAATTGGGAGCGTTGAGGTTTTCGGAATATATATTTTCGTTGTTCGCTTCGTTCTTATACTTCAGCTTGGCGATTAACCCGGCGGAAACAAGCTTTTGAGCCACGGAGATGGCCGCGTTTATATCGCCGCCGCCGTTGTCGCGCAGGTCTATGATAACCTTGCGAATGTCCTTGGAGGTCAGTTCCTCGAGATATGAGTCGAACTCCCCGTCCAGCGAGCCCGTGAAAGAGTCAATGTCGATGACCGCGACGCCGCCGTCCAGCAATTCCATGGTGGAATGGCTTTCGGTCACCTTTTGGCGGACGGCTCTGACGTTTATAAGCTCTTCGCCGCGCAGTACGGTAATGTCCACAAAGGTTCCCTCGTCCCCAACAAGAAGCTGGCGAGTTTGGGCCGGGGGCATATTCGAAGTGTCCGTCCCGTCTACCAGCATTATTTTGTCGCCCGGCTTAAGTCCCACAACATCGGCCGCGCTGCCGGTGTAGACCGTATCGATGACGGTGCCGCCGTCCTTTACCGTGAGCACCGCTCCGATTCCGAAAAATTCCGCGCTGTAATATTGGGACTGCTCGTCATAGGAGTCGGGGCTGTAATACTCGGCGTAATCGTCGTTGAGGCTTATTATCATGGCTTCAAGGGCTTTGTCCAGGTCAAACACGCCGCCGTTCTCAATCGTGGCGCAAATGACATTATAAAGTATATTCTGATCCGTGGCGCCGTAATAATAGTTGTCCGCCAAAGTGTGAGCAAATTCGCGGATAATGCTTTCCTGCCTGGAGGGGGAAATGACCGGCGTATTATTTTCCGCTTCGGCGCCGGCTCCGTTTTCGGCAAAGGTCGGCGTTACCGTCAGCAAAAGCGCCAGCATAAGAGAGATAAATTTCTGTTTCATGACAGCTCCTTTCCCGCGCAGTACATTTTGCGCAGCGCATTGTTAAGCAAAATATAACGTGCCTCCGCCAAAGGAGGGAAGTCCGGCGACAGCTCCACTCGGTCATAGAACTCCATGGCCGCCGAAGCCAGCTCGTCACGTTTCCCGTCCGCCAGCGCCCATAGCAGACGCACTTCATAAGGGGACGTCAGCAGCCCCGTATCCTGACGGCCCTCGGGCGCCCTGCCTCTCAGCTCCAATATCTTTCGCAGCCGGTGATAAGGGTAAACGGCGTCAAATTCCGGCGAACCCGGGTCGGGAATGGGAAGGTACGGAAGCTCAGCCGCCGGTTCGAGAAAACTAAGCAAAAAATCCGGACGTAAATGAAAGTTCAAAAAACCCTTTCCACCCGGCTCCAGCCATTCGCCGTCCCGCAGAGTGATTTTTTCGGCCATTTCAGCCGCGATCAACGATGGGCGGCGCTTAAGAGCTCCGCCGAGAGCCAAAGCCGCGGACGACGCAAAATCGCCGTTCCGCCTGTCCCTTGGACGTTCAACGGTGAACTCCGGACAAAAGCCGTAAAGCTCCGTGGCAGCCTTTTGGCAGAGCGTCCTTATACGTGATTTTTCCTCTTCAATACGCGTGTTCATGGGCGCACATTTATACTCAAACGGTTGCGGCTGTGGGAGGTGCTGTTGATAGTGAGGTTGTAGTCCAAATCAAGTCGTCCGCCGTTTTCGCCCATATCGATCTTCACGTCGTTAGCGGTAACGCTGACGGTGAGATTGCCGAAAGGCGTTTCATAGCAGCTCATGTGGCATTGGCCTTTTTCAAACACCATGCGTGTGTTGGTCTCGCCGCTGCGGAGCATAGTTACGACCCCGTCGGGCGTCACCTTGAGGGTGGTGCTGCACTGTTCCCTGCCCAGCAGCTCACCTTCCGGGTAGTTGATATAAAATTTTCCGGATTTTTTATAGAAACGTCCCTCGGTGGAATAGCTCATGGAATCCGTTTCACCGCTTGATGTCACATTTCCATTTATTTCAACATAAACTTGTTTCATAATGATCTCCGTTCCAAAATGTGGAAAACAAACTTAAAATTTCATTCTATGGACGTTCAGTTCGATTTCCCGGCCCAGGAACAGTCCGCCCAACTGGACAAAGCTCTCCACGTCGTCGGAAACATAAAACTCCCGATGGCCTTCCGTGCGGCGGTCAGTCAGCAGACCCTCACGGTCAAGCAGTTTTTTTGCGTATCGGGCCGCCTCGCTGCCGGAGGATATAAGCTCCACTCCATCGCCCATTATATCACTTATTACACCTTCAAGCAAGGGGTAATGTGTGCATCCCAAGATAAGTGTGTCCACTCCTTCATTTTTCAGGCCGGACAGGTAATCCATGGCGACTGTCCTTGCAACCTCCGTGTTGGCGTAACCGTTTTCAACAATGGGCACAAACATTGGGCAAGCCGCGCTGAAAACCCGCGCCGCAGGGTCGAGTGAATTGATTATCTGGGCATATTTGTCGCTTTTTATGGTGCCTGCCGTGCCGATGACGCCTATTTTTCCGTTTCTTGTACGTTTCAGGGCGGCTTGACAGGCCGGTTCAAGCACACCTATTATCTTTACGCCGACATCGTTTATGTACGGCAGAGCCACGCTGCTTGCGGTGCCGCAGGCGGCTATTATCAGTTTAATATTGTGCTCAAGCAGGAAATTGATGTCGTCCCGCGTGTATCTAATAATTGTTTCCCGGCTGCGGTTGCCGTAGGGCACACGGCCGGTATCTCCGAAATAGACTATATCCTCATCGGGCATAACGCTTATCAGTTGTTTTACGGCGGTCAGTCCTCCCAGACCGCTGTCGAAAACCCCAATAGGGCGATTGTCCATGAATATACCTCCAATAATAGCGGGAGTAAGAAATAAATATAAGAGCCAAGCCCTCCGCAAAAGAGAGGCCGCCGCATATTTATTTCCGGTTTCCGACTCCCTGTTTTTAATTTAATACAAGCAATTTGTCCCATTTCTTTACGCTGTGATTGCGGAAAATCACAGCGAGGGAACTGTCGCCGTACACCTCTAAAAAAGCGCTGCGGATGGCGTTGCCGCGTCCGACCTCAAGGCTGGAAATATTGACCTGAGTGAGCGTATGGCCGTCGACGCCGCAAATCTGCCGTCCCCAATCCTTACCGGCCCAAACCTTGTCGCCAACATGAGCGTGACCGTAGACGTGGAGCTTAACATTGTCTTTAAGAGGAAGAAATTCCCCCATATACTCCGTGGCACGGTTGCCGCCCGGATAGGAATAATGTCCGGCTGTTATGACCGCCGTCTTTTTATCCCGTTCGTCCGCCAAACGGCGGAAATCCTCATATGTATACGGATAGCCGCCGCCATAGGGCCGCCCGTGGCAAAAGTGCCAGCGGGCGTCGGGCGCGGCGCAGTCGGCGTAAAACAGAACGTCGAAGCTCCCAAGTTTATCCCAGAAGTAAAAATCCGTTATGTTTTCGGTGGTTTTCCAGCCGTCCTTTTTGTGGTCGAGCACCATGTCCCGAAAGGGGATAAGAGCCTCTCCGGAGGCGACAAGGTAGTCCATGTCATGGTTGCCGGGAGTGTAGCAGACAGGCAGACCAAGCCGGAGAAAGACCTCCTCCTGCATTTTTGTCATGTCAAGAAGCTTGTCGAGGTTCGAACCCTCCACGCTGTCGCCCAGATACCATACCTTTTCGCATTCCAGACCAAGGCTCGCAAAATCGTCCGCCGCCGTATACATACAGCGGCGGCTCCGGTCAGGGTCGTGCTGCTGGAGATCGCTGACCAGCCAGACCCGATGAATGGCCCGGCCGGCCAAGGCTTCCAGATATTTTTCTATCATTTTACCAGACTTTGACCGGTCATTTCAGCCGGCTGTTCCAGTCCCATGAGCTTGAGCATCGTCGGCGCTATGTCGGCCAACCGTCCGCCTTCCCGGAGAGGGCCGCAGTCCGCGCCCACAACGATGAAAGGAACGGGGTTGGTAGTGTGAGCGGTAAAGGGCGCTTTCGTCACCGGGTCGATGAGTTGGTCGGCGTTGCCGTGGTCGGCGGTTATGCACACCACGCCGCCCTTTTTGAGCACGGCTTCCGTCACCTGACCCACGCAGTCGTCCACCGCCTCGACAGCCTTAATAGCCGCCGGAATTATGCCGGTGTGGCCGACCATGTCGCAGTTGGCAAAGTTGAGTATGATAACGTCGTACTTGTCGGCCTCGATCTCCTTTATAACGGCGTCCTTTACCTCGTAGGCGCTCATCTCGGGCTTGAGGTCGAAGGTGGGAACGTCGGGGGAGGGGATAAGGATGCGGCCCTCGCCGGGGAACTGCTTTTCCTCGCCTCCGTTGAAGAAGAAGGTCACATGGGCGTACTTCTGAGTCTCGGCTATGCGCAGTTGGGTGAGGCCAAGCTTGCTGACGTATTCGCCGAAGGTCATGGAAAGGGACTCCGGAGGATAGGCCACCGTGACGTTTGGCATTGTGGCGTCATACTGGGCCATGCACACATAATTTACCGGGAAGAAGCCCTTCGGACGGGCAAATCCGGTGAAATCGGGGTCGACGAAGGAGCGGGTTATCTGCCGCGCCCGGTCGGGGCGGAAGTTGAAGCTGATAACGCTGTCGCCCTCGGTTATAACGCCGTCGGCATCGACAACGGTGGGCAGCACGAATTCGTCGGTAACGCCCTTGTCATAAGAATTTTTTATGGCCTGTACCGGGTCAGTCTCCTGAACACCCTCGCCGAGCACAAGAGCATGATAGGCTTTTTCCACGCGATCCCAGGCGTTGTCACGGTCCATTGCGTAGTAACGGCCGGAAATTGTAGCCACCTTGCCGAGACCGAGCTCATTCATCTTTTTCACGAGCTGGGCCATGTAATCCGCGCCCGATGTGGGGGGAGTGTCACGTCCGTCCAGAAAAGCGTGAACATACGCCTTTTTTACGCCCAGCTTTTTTGCCATTTCGATAAGGCCGTAGAGGTGCTCCTGATGGCTGTGTACTCCGCCGTCGGAGAGCAGGCCGAAAAGGTGCAGGGCTTTTCCGCTCTCGGCGGCTGCCTCCATGGCGGCCTTCAACGGGCCGTTGTTCATTATGGAGCCGTCCTGAATGTCCTTGGAGATTTTTACCAGCATTTGGTAAACTATCCGTCCGGCGCCTATATTGGTGTGGCCGACCTCGCTGTTGCCCATCTGTCCGTCGGGCAGGCCAACGTCAAGGCCGCTGGCGGAAATAATGGTGTTGGGGCAGGTTGCCATATATTTGTCGAGATTTGGTTTTTTTGCGGCCATTACGCAGTTGCCCTCGGAATTGGGGTTGATGCCGTAGCCGTCCATTATAAGTAACGCGATAGGGGTTTTGCTCATACTGTTTCCTCCTGAAAGAGTGCTTGTATCATAAGCGAGGAGCGGGAAGCGTCCGCGGCCCGTCAGCCGTAACATTCCCTTTCTCCCGGCTCCTCACTACTAAGGGGAGAGCCGTCAGGCTCTCCCTTATATTTGTTTTATTTTGCTGCCTCAACTATTTTGGCAAAGTCGGCGGATTTCAGCGAAGCTCCGCCGATAAGGCCGCCGTCGATGTTGGGCTTTGCCAGCAGCTCCGCCGCGTTGCCGGCGTTCATGCTGCCGCCGTACTGAATGGTGACGGTTTTGGCGGTAGGCTCGTCATAAAGCCCGGCCAACACGCCCCGGATAGCGCCGCAGACCTCCTCGGCCTGTTCGGCGGTGGCCGTCTTGCCGGTGCCGATGGCCCAAATGGGTTCATACGCTATAACCACTTTTGCCGCGTTTTCGGCGGAAATTCCGGCGAAGGCTTTCTTTATCTGGATAGTGATGAGATCCATTGTAATGCCGGCCTCACGCTGCTCGAGGCTTTCGCCCACGCAGAGAATGGGGATAAGACCTTTTTCAAGGGCTTTTTTGACCTTGAGGTTCACCGTTTCGTCCGTTTCGGCAAAATACTGACGCCGCTCGCTGTGACCGATAATGACGTATTTTACGCCAAGGTCAAGCAGCATATCGGCGCTTACCTCGCCGGTATAGGCGCCCTTGTCCTCAAAGTGAAGGTTCTCGGCGCCGATGGAAACATGGGTGCCCTGAGCTCCCTTTACGGCCTCGGCCAAATTGGTGAAGGGCGTGCAGCACACCACCTCGCACTGAGCTCCGACGGTCGCGGCGGCCACCTCCTTCACAAAGGCGCAGGTCTCGGAGGGAAGCTTGTTCATCTTCCAGTTTCCCGCAATTATATATTTACCCATAACTGTTATTCTCCTTGCTGATGTATAAGTCATGCCGCTATTCTGCCCCGGACTGTTCCGCCCGGGGCAGAAAACGGTGATACGGGCAATTCGGCCCGATCCTTTTATTTGTCGTTGAGAGCCGCGATGCCCGGCAGATCCTTGCCCTCAAGGTATTCGAGGGAGGCGCCGCCGCCGGTGGAAATGTGGGTCATCTTGTCGCCCAAACCGGCCTGATTTACCGCCGCGACGCTGTCGCCGCCGCCGATAACGGTAGTGGCGTCCTCAAGGGTTGCCAGCACTTGAGCGATGGCGTTTGTGCCCTTGGCGAAGTTGGGCATCTCAAATACGCCCATGGGGCCGTTCCATACAACGGTCTTGGCGGTCTTGAGAATATTGGAGAAGAGCTCCACGGTCTTGGGGCCGATGTCGAGACCCTGCCACCCGGCCTCGATGCCGCCCTCGGGAACAACCTTTGTTTCGGTGTCGTTGTCGAAATCCTTGCCGATCACGGTGTCAACGGGCAGAACCAGCTTGTCGCCGGCCTTTGCCATCATATCCTTGGCGTAGTCGATAAAGTCGGGCTCAAGCAGAGAGTCGCCGACCTCATATCCCTTTGCCTTCATGAAGGTGTAGGCCATGCCGCCGCCGATGAGCAGCTTGTCGACCTTGTCAAGAAGATTTTCGATAACGGAGATCTTGCTGGAAACCTTGCTGCCGCCAAGTACGGCCACAAGGGGACGGACGGGAGCGTTCACGGCGTTGCCGAGATACTGGATCTCCTTCTGAATGAGGTAACCGGCCACGCTGTCTTTTACATACTGGGTAACGCCCACGTTGGAGCAGTGTGCCCTGTGAGCGGTGCCGAAGGCGTCGTCAACGAATACGTCGGCCAGAGAAGAGAACTCTTTGCTGAGAGCCTCGCCGTTCTTGGTCTCCTCGGCGCGGTAACGGGTGTTCTCCAGAAGAACAACGTCGCCGTCCTTCATTTCGGCCACGGCCTTTTGAGCGTTCTCACCTACGACATTGTCGTCGGCGGCAAAAACTACATCTTTACCGAGAAGCTCGGATAGACGGGCGGCCACGGGAGCCAGCGAGAACTCGGGAGCGGGGCCCTTGGGCTTGCCCAGGTGAGAGCAAAGGATAACCTTTGCGCCGTTGTTTATAAGGTACTGAACGGTGGGCAGAGCGGCGACGATTCTGGTGTCGTCGGTGATGGCGCCCTCCTTCAGCGGAACGTTGAAGTCACAGCGCACAAGGACTCTTTTTCCCTGAACGGCCACATCTTCAATGGTTTTTTTGTTTGTCATGCTCATTTGAATCACCTCATAAATATTTTTTGAGTTTCCTCTTATCCTATTATATCACCTTTTTATAAAAATGCAAGAAAAAGTTGTAAGATATGGAAAATTATTTTATCGGTATTGCCTTATCTTTCCTCCAGCGGCACGTAGGGCGTTTTTCGGAGTATGGCTTTGTACGCCGGGCGGATTATCCGGTCGGAAACGGTTATCTCCTCAATTCTGTGGGCGCACCATCCCACAATTCGGCTCATGGCGAAAATGGGAGTGTAGACCTCGGGCGGAATATTGAGCATTTTATAAACAAAGCCGCTGTAAAAGTCCACGTTGGGGGCCATTACCTTGTCGCTCTGCTTTATCTCCGCAAAGAGCTTTGGCGTGTTCCTGGCTATCATATCGTAGAGATAGAACTCGTCCTCCATGCCCTTCTGCTTGGCAAGGGTAAGGGCGTTTTCTCTGAGCAGCACGGCTCTGGGGTCGCTCTTGGTATAGACCGCGTGACCGATACCGTAGACAAGGCCGCTGCGGTCATAGGTCTCTTTGTTCAAAATCTTTACAATATGCTCGCGTATTTGCTTTTCGTCGGTAATATCGGTGACGTTGGCCTTGAAGTCCTCTATCATTCCCATTACTCGGGCGTTGGCTCCGCCGTGCTTGGGGCCTTTCAGACTGCCTATGGCCGCCGCGATGGCGCTGTATGTGTCGGTGCCGGTGGAAGAAACGACGTGAGTTGTAAAGGCGCTGTTGTTGCCACCGCCGTGCTCCGCGTGGAGTATCAGAGCAAGGTCAAGCACCTCCGCCTCCAAAGGAGTGAACTCGTTGTCGGTCCGCATCAGATGCAGAAAGTTTTGGGCCGTGGAATACTCCGGTACGCAGGTGTGCAGGATAAGGCTCTTGCCGTCGTGGTAGTGCGACTTTGCCTGATAAGCGTGGGCTATGATCTCCGGGAAACGGGCGATGAGCTCAAATGACTGGCGCAGTACGTTTTCGAGAGAGTTATTGTCCGGATCCTCGTCATAGGAGTAAAGAGCCAGCACGCTGCGGGCCAGCTTGTTCATTATGTCGCGGCTTGGGGCCTTGAGTATCATGTCCTCGGTGAAGTTGGGCGGCAGCTCCCGAATTGAGCCGAGATAAGCCTGAAATTTGCTTAAAACTTCCTTGGTGGGCAGACTTCCGAAAAGCAGGAGATAGGCCACCTCCTCAAAGCCAAAGCGCTTTTCCTTTCGGCAGGCGCGAACTATGTCCTCCACGTCGATGCCACGATAGCGCAATGTGCCGTAAATCGGCAGCTTTTCGCCCTCGTCCAGCACGTAGCCGTGAACCTCGCCCACCTTTGTAAGGCCCACCAGAACGCCGCTGCCGTCGGCGTTGCGCAGCCCCCGCTTTACGTTATATGTGTGGTAGAGCTCCGGCTCCATGGTGTACACCGACTTTGACAGATCCACCAGCTCGTGGAAAAACTCTCTGTTTTCTTCCATATTATCACTTCCCATATCTTATTGCTTGTTGTTGCCGACTCCGTTCGGAGTTATTTCGTTAAGGCAATACCGCACAGAGATTGTGCCCGTATTGCGCCGCAGATTTTTTGACGGAATTACGAAAACGACGCGGGAATACTGTCGTATTTCAAGGAGTTTTCGTAAGAAACGTCGGAAAAAATGCAAGCAAGACGGGTACAAAGCTCACTTGCGGTCTTTGTGCGGTATTGCCTTAAAATTATATTGGCTAATTATAACACAAAACCTAGGGTTTTTCAAGTGAAAAATGTTCTAAAAGTTTTTATGGGACATATTAATAACAAAAAGGGGAGGTTTTCATGAAGCAATGGCTGAAATTTATGACGTTTTTCGTTGCATTTTCCGGCGGAATACCGATAATAACCGTGTATTTTGAATGTGTTTTTGAAAAGATCACCGTGGTTTTGGGGTATCTGACGAATTAGAAATAATTTTTTTGTATAAAATTTACAAAAAAAGCTAAAGATTAGTTTGAGGTGATATACAGTGAGTAAAAAATTAGTAAAGATATTAAACCGGACGCTCATGATATTAGGCGTTGTTCTGGTCTTTTCGGTCAGCTTTTTTATGGGGCACAGAACCGCGCTAAGAGATAACGAGCGCCAGCTTTCGTCGGCCATTGACGAGGCGGAGCGGGCGGCGGCGGTGCTTCCGCTTCTCGCGCCGACCGAACCCGAAGAACTGGAAGCGTCGGCAAAAGGGGAGGAGGAGCCGCTGGTGCGTGTTGCCGCGCCGGACGAGGAGGTGGAGCCCGAGGCGGAAGAGCCGCCCTGCCCCATTCTTTCGCCAACGGACGGAACGGTAAGCAATTCCTATACTCTCCAGTCCGTGTACTCCGAGACTACCCGCGACTGGCGGGCACACACCGGAATAGACATCGAGGCGCCTTTGGCCGCGGCCGTAATTGCCACGGCGGAGGGCACCGTCACGGCGGCGTACAATGACAGCCTCTGGGGCAACGTTATTGAGATTACTCATAAGGGCGGCCTGCGCTCGATATATAAGGGAGTTTCCACCTTGGATATGGTGAGCGTCGGTCAGTCGGTTCAGGGCGGAGACATAATCAGCGGCGTTGGGACAAGCCCCATCGAAAGCAAGGCCATGTCCCACCTTCACTTTGAGACCTGGCAGGACGACGTCTGCGTAAATCCCGACTGCTATGTATTTTAAATAATTCCGCACTTGACATATCCGGCGATTTGGGATATAATATAGAAAAACATTATTGGGAGAAATCGCCATGTATGACGTGATAATAACAGGAGGAGGCCCCGCCGGACTGACCGCCGCTCTTTATTGCGGCCGGGCGGGGCTGTCAACCCTGGTGCTGGAGGGAGGAGCCTTCGGCGGCCAGATGACCTTGAGCAGCGAGATCGAAAATTATCCCGCCTTTCCCGAAGGAGTAAGCGGTGAAGAACTTAGCGCTCTCATGCGGACTCAGGCGGAAAGGTTCGGGGCCGAGCTCAAGCGTGAAAAGGCGAAAACAATCGACCTTGCCGCCAAAACGGTGCTCACCAGAAAAGGTGAATATGCCGCAAAAAACATTATCCTTGCCATGGGCGCGGCTCCCCGGCCGCTGGACGTTCCGGGTGAGAGCGAGTACAGGGGAGCGGGGGTCAGCTACTGCGCCGTGTGCGACGGTGGATTTTTCAAAAATAAGACCGTGGCCGTAATTGGCGGCGGGGACACTGCCGTCCACGACTGCGAATATTTGAGCCGAATATGCGAAAAGGTATATCTCATACACCGCCGTGACAGGCTTCGGGGCGGAGAAGGCGCCATGAGGCGAGTTAAACTGCCGAACGTAATTCCGCTTTGGAATACTAAAGTCGCTGAATTTACCGGCGAAAACGGTGTGCTTACAGGCTTAAGGCTCGAAAGCGGAGAGACCGTGACCGTTTCGGCGGCCTTTGTTGCGGTCGGAACCATTCCGAACACCGCCCTTTTGGAGGGACAGCTCGAGCTGGAAAACGGCTGCGTACCCACAAATGAGCGCATGGAAACGTCAATCCCCGGCGTATACGCGGTGGGAGACCTACGGGTGAAGGAGCTTCGGCAGATCGTCACCGCCGCCGCTGACGGCGCGGTGGCGGCTTCGGCCATAACGGGGGTGTGAGCGTGATAATCAAAAACGGACACATACTGACAATGTCGGGTCGGGAGTACGTGAGCGGCTATGTTACCTTCGACGGCGGCAAAATAACCGCCGTGGGCTCCATGGAGGACTGTCCCGAGGGCGAAGCCTTCGACGCGGAGGGCGGCTACGTAATCCCCGGCCTTGTTGACGCCCATTCCCACCTTGGTATGTGGGAGGACAGTCTTGGCGCCGAGGGAGCCGACGGGAACGAGGAGACCGATCCCATAACGCCCCAGCTTCGGGCCATAGACGGCATAAATCCCATGGACAGGGCTTTTGCCGAGGCTGCGGCGGCGGGAGTTACCACCGTCGTAACAGGCCCCGGCAGCGCCAACCCCATAGGCGGCGCATTCGCCGCGATAAAGACCTTCGGACGCCGCATTGACGATATGATTATAAAGGAAGCCGCCGCCATGAAATTCGCCTTTGGCGAAAATCCCAAGGCGGTTTACGGCGAAAAAAAGCAGTTCCCCATGACCCGCATGGGCACCGCCGCCGCTATTCGTGAAAGCTTGATAAGAGCTCAAAAGTATGCGGAAACGGAGGAGCCGGACTTCGACTTCAAGAGCGAGTGTCTGCTGCCATGCCTGAACGGCGGAATGATAGTCAAGGCTCACGCCCATCGGGCGGACGATATTTTCACCGCCCTGCGGATAGCCAAGGAATTTGGACTGAAAATGACCGTCGAGCACTGCACCGAGGGTCATCTCATCGCCGATCAGCTCAAAGCGGAAAATATCGGCGTCTGCGTGGGGCCAAGTTTGGGCGACCGGAGCAAGCCGGAGCTTAAAGAGCTTACATACGAGACCGCAAAGATCCTCGACGGGGCTGGCCTTACCGTTGCAATAATCACCGACCACCCGGAGATACCGGAAAAGCACCTCCCTCTGTGCGCCTCGCTCGCGGTGAAAGCAGGCATGGACAGAATGGCAGCTTTAAGAGCCATAACGGTTAATCCGGCTCTGCTGTGCGGAATTTCAGACAGAGTGGGCAGTCTCGAACCCGGCAAGGACGCAGACATCGCCGTGTTTGACAGATTTCCTCTGGATTTTGAAGCAAAGACCACAGCCGTCTTTATAAACGGCATAAGAATAACAAAGGAGTAAAAGACATGGACAATAAAAAACTTGCGGAGCTGCTGTTCCCCAACGTGGACAAAACTCCCGAATATTATGAGACCCTTTACCCGCCTCGGAATTTGCCCGAGGGCGCGAGGGTCACCCGTCTGGGCCCGTCGCCCACGGGCTTTATCCACCTCGGCAACCTGTTCGGCGCCATAACCGACGAGCGCATGGCGCACCAGAGCGGCGGCGTTTTCTTTCTGCGCATAGAGGACACCGACAACAAGCGTGAGGTTGAGGGAGCCGTGGACGTTGTCATAGACACTCTAAGCTACTTTGGCGTGGAGTTCGACGAGGGAGCGGGCAAGGACGGCGAAACCGGGGCTTATGGCCCCTATTGGCAGCGGCAGAGAGCTGATATTTATCACTGCTTCGCCAAAAAGCTGGTTGAGGACGGATGGGCCTATCCCTGCTTTTGCACCGAGGAAGATCTTTCTGATATGCGCCAACGGCAGGAGGCCGAAAAGGCAAACCCCGGTTACTACGGAAAATGGGCCGTTCACCGGAATTGGAGCCTTGAACAGATAGAGGCCGCCCTTGCCCAGGGCAAGCCCTACGTTCTCCGCTTCCGTGCTCCCGAGCCGGAGGGGAAGTATTTCAAGATAAAGGACGCCATAAGGGGCGAGCTTTCCATGCCGGTCAACGATATGGATTTTGTGCTTCTCAAGAGCGACGGCATACCCACCTATCACTTCGCCCATGTGGTGGACGACCACCTTATGCGCACGACCCACGTCGTCCGGGGCGAGGAATGGCTGGGCACCTTGCCTTTCCACATAGCGCTTTTTGCGGCTTTCGGCTGGAAGGCTCCCGTCTACTGCCACACCGCCCAGCTTATGAAAATAGACAACGGTATCAAGCGCAAGCTCAGCAAGCGCAAGGATCCCGAGCTTTCTCTCGACTATTACAAGAGCGAGGGCTACCTCCCCGGTGCGGTTTGGGAATATCTTATGACCGTCCTCAACTCCAACTTTGAGGACTGGCGGCTGGCCCATGCCGCGGCGCCCATCGACGAGTTCAAGTTCAGTCCCAACAAAATGAGCGTCAGCGGTTCGCTCTTTGACATAGACAAGCTCAATGACGTGAGCAAAAACTACCTCGCTACTCTTGACAGCGAAACGGTCTATAAGTACATCACCGACTGGGCCCAAAACTGCGATCCTGAGTATTATGAGCTGCTGACCCGTGACAGGAATTTTTCCGTCGGTATGATCTCCATTGGCCGGGGCGACAAAAAGCCCCGCAAGGACATCAGTCATTGGAAGCAGTCCAAGGAGTTTTACAGCTTTTTCTTCGACGAGCTGTTCAAAATGGAGGATCCCTTCCCCGAAAACGTGCCCGAGGAGGACAGAAAGGCCATCTTGACTAAATATGTTGAAACCTACGACCACTCCGACGACCAGAGCCAATGGTTCGACAAGGTGCGTGCGATAGCCGAGGAGCTGGGTTACGCTCCGCAGCCCAAGCTGTATAAGAAAAATCCCGAGCTTTACAAGGGCCATGTGGGAGACGTCAGCTCCGTTATACGGGTCGCGGTCACAGGACGGCAGAACTCTCCCGATTTGTGGTGCATACAGCAGGTGCTGGGCAAGGAGCGCAGTCTTGCTCGGGTGCGCAGTAATATATAGTAAGACAGACCGGAAGTCCCAAACAGGCTTCCGGTCTGTCTTATACCAATCCCAAATTAAAAACATAAATATGCTAATTTATTATGGTAACAATGACAGATAAAAAAGGCTTCCCCTCGAGGGGAAGCTGTCGGCGAAGCCGACTGATGAGGTGTAGCCGCCGTAGGCGGCGTTAGTGTAACCGTAAACTTATATAGGGATTATTATTACTTAACCATGTACCGCCCTCCGAATTTGCGCTCAATAACGCCTTTTAACTCAAGCATTACCAGCATTGGCGCAAGCGCGGCCTCGTCAAAGCCGGTGAAACGTGATATTTCGTCGGGCGAGGTCTTGTTGGACTGAATGGCGTCGATCACTTTTTCCTCTTCGGCGCTTAATCCGGCGGGCTTTTGGCGCTCCGGTTCTTTTTTTATGGAAGGTACGGCCTTTTTTCCCGCGGAGTGAATTTCTTTCCCGGTAGGTTCAGCCGCGAGATTTTCTCCGTCAAATGAAAGCGAGAGCTTGATTTCCGCCGCCACGCTCATTCCGTCGGTAGCCATCAGCGCGCCGGAACGGATAAGACCGTTGGTTCCCGCGCTGCCGGGGGAGGTTATGTTGCCGGGGACGGCGTACAGCGGCCGCCGCAGGTCGAGACAGTGATCGGCCGTTATGAGCGCCCCGCTCCTGAGACCCGCCTCCGTCACCACACAGCCGTCACAGAGCGCCGCGATTATTCTGTTGCGCCGGGGAAAGAGTATCGGCAGAGGGAGGGTGCCGAAGGGGAATTCGCTGACTATGGCGCCGCCGCCGTCTACTACTTGGGAGAAAAGCTCCCCGTTTTCCGGCGGATATACGACGTCCACTCCGCAGCCCAGCACCAGGATCACTTTTCCTCCGAATTTAACGGCGGTCTGTGCGGCCGCGCTGTCAACGCCCTTAGCTCCGCCGGTTATGACGCCGAAGCCCGCCTCGCAGAAGTCCCGGCAGAGGTCGGCGGTCACGGTCATGCCGTAAAGCGACGCTTCACGGGAACCGACCACGGCAATATAAGGACAGCGGCTGATAATGCCGGGGTCTCCCCGGACATACAGGGCGGCGGGAGGATTTTTCAACTGCTTTAATTTTTGGGGATACACCGCGTCGGGATAGATAAGCACCGTCACGCCGTCCACCGGCGGATTGTCCAGCGAATTGAACAGAGCCTCCGCCTCCTCGGTGCAAAGACGGGGGTCGCTGTCGCTCACCGCCTCATATTCCGCGCACAGGCGTTCCAGCTCCGCACGGCTGCCGCCGCAGGCCGCCGACAGCGCTATCCATTTTTTCACTTTATCCATAGTCATCACTCCGTAATTATTTTACCATTATATACGCAATTTGTCCAGTACAAAAGGAAAATTGTATATAATTTTTAAACAAATTCCGCTTTTGATTTAAAAATTTTTTTAAAATGTTGACTTTGCCGCCATTGAATGGTATAATTATATATTAGAAAGTTATGTGCATAAAAATGACAGGAAGGTGGAGCCAATGATAAAAAGCATGACCGGTTACGGAAGCGGAACCGCCATGGCCGCCGGTAAGGCCTTTACTCTTGAGGTCAGATGCGTCAATCACAGATACAGCGACTTCAATATAAAATGTCCCCGTGTCTATGCCTTCGCCGAGGACGAAATAAAAAAGCTGGCCGGACAGACCATAGCCCGGGGCAAGGCGGACATATATATGACCGTGGAGAACCGCGAGGCCTCGGGCGGAGAAGTACGGGTTGACGTTGAGCTGGCCAAGGGCTATTACGAGGGTATGCGGCTGTTGGCGAAGGAGCTTGGCCTTGAATACGAGCTCAATGCCCGCGACTTTCTCAGGGTGCCCGACGTGTTCCATGTGGAAAAGGCGGAGGACGACGACGACGCAATTCTTGCCGCCGTCAAAGAGGCGCTGACCGCCGCGCTGGAGAGCTTCGACGCCATGCGGGCCGCCGAGGGCGAACGCCTTTTTGCCGACATGAACGGCAGGCTGGACGCTGTGGCCGCGCTCACCGATAAAATCGAGGAGCGCGCGCCGTCCATTGTGACCGAATATAAGGAACGCATCGAGGCGCGAATGAGACAGATATTGGAGGAGATCCCCTACGACGAGAGCCGACTGCTCTCCGAGGTGGCGATTTTCTCCGACAGAGTCAACGTAAATGAGGAGATTGTACGGCTTAAGAGCCATATTTCACAGATGCGCAAAATGCTCCGAAGCACCGAGCCTGTGGGCAGGAAGCTGGATTTTCTCATTCAGGAGATGAACCGGGAAATCAACACCGTGGGCAGTAAGAGCAACGACCTCGAAACGGCAAAGCTTGTCATTGATGTTAAGGCGGAGATCGAAAAGCTCCGCGAACAGTGCCAGAATGTGGAATAGGAGCGACATATGCGTCTTATTAATATAGGTTACGGAAACATGATATCCGATTTAAGGCTTGTTTCGGTGGTGTCGCCGGACAGCGCCCCGGTCAAGCGCCTGATTCAGGAGACAAGGGAAAAGGGAATGCTTATCGACGCCACATACGGGCGAAAGACCCGCAGCGTACTGATAATGGACAGTTGCCATGTTATACTCTCGGCCATCCAGCCCGAAACAATAGCCTCGCGTCACGAGGCAAAAATGACAATAGTAGAGGAGGACGACGAAAATGAAGGGTAATCTCTTTGTGGTTTCCGGCCCCAGCGGAGTAGGTAAGGGCACCGTATGCAAGGCGTATGTCGAGAAGCATCCGGAGGTCTATCTTTCCATATCAGCCACCACCCGCAATCCCAGAGCCGGGGATGCCGACGGCGTGACATATTATTTTATCAATGAGGAGCAGTTCCGATCCGGTATAGCTAAGGACGCGTTTCTCGAGCACGCCGTTTACTGTGGCAACTATTACGGCACCCCAAAGGAGCCGGTCATGAAACATCTCGAAGCCGGCGGGGACGTTATTTTGGAGATAGAGAGCGACGGCGCCATGCATATTCGATCCCATTTTCCGGAGGCAGTGTTCATTTTTGTGTGTCCTCCCAGCCTTGAGGAGTTGAAACGCAGGCTCGAGGGCCGGGACACCGAAACGCCGGAAGAAATACAGGCGCGGTTGGAAAAGGCAAAGTCCGAGTTCCCGAGGGCAAAAAAATATAACTATATGCTTATGAACGACGACGTCGCCGCCGCCGTTCGTCGGCTTGAGGCAATAATCGACGCCGAAAAGTGCTATATGCCCAGAAATATAGAATTTATCAATAAGGAGTTTTTAAAATGATTTATCCCGAAATCGCAACTTTGATGAAAGAATTTGATTCCCGCTATTCTCTGGTGGTGGCCACAAGCAAGCGGGCGCGCCAGCTTGCTAAGGACGGCGACTGCGATAAGGCCGTGACAATAGCAATTAAGGAAATATCCGAGGGTTATGTGCATCCCATTCTTCCCGGCATAGCGCAGGAACAACTCCAAGACGAGCATCAGACCGTGGACTGATCCGGTGATGAAAAATGCTTAAAGGGAAAAATATAGTGGTCTGCGTGACCGGAGGCATCGCCGCCTTTAAGGCCGTCAGCGTTGTCAGCTCACTGGTTAAGCTGGGGGCGGCGGTGGACGTTATCATTACGCGGCACGCCGCCGAGTTTGTTACGCCGCTGTCCTTCCGCTCCATAACCAAAACTCCGGTCGTGACCGATATGTTCGAGGAGCCGAAGGTAACGGAGATAGAACATATCGCCCTGGCGGAGAAGGCCGATCTTTTCCTTATCTGTCCCGCGACGGCTAACATTATCGGTAAAATAGCCAACGGTATCGCCGACGATATGGTTTCCACCACCGTCATGGCAACAAGGGCGCCGGTGCTCATATGCCCCGCGATGAACACAAATATGTACGAAAACCCCATTGTACAAGGGAATATTGAGCGGCTGAAGAGCTATGGCTATAAGTTTGTCGAGCCCGACAGCGGACGCCTTGCCTGCGGCACGGAGGGGAAAGGACGGCTGCCGGAGCCGTACGGGATAGTCCGCCGCGTCCTTATGGAAATCGCCTGTGAAAAGGATCTCAACGGACTTAAGGTGCTTGTAACGGCCGGCCCTACCCGCGAGGCCATCGATCCGGTTCGTTATATTTCCAACGGTTCAACCGGAAAGATGGGCTACGCCGTGGCCGAAGCCGCAGCCCTTCGCGGCGCGGAGGTGACACTTGTCAGCGGGCCGGTGAGCATCGAACCCCCCCTGGGTGTTGAGGTAATTGACATAATTTCCGCCGAGGATATGTACAGGGCGGTCATGGAGAGGGAGTCGGAGTTTGACATCATAGTCATGGCCGCCGCCGTGGGAGATTTCCGTCCCGAAAGCCGGGCAGAAAACAAAATCAAGAAGGCCGCCGGGCCGCCGGAGATAAAACTCACGCAAAATCCGGACATCCTCGCGGAGCTTGGGCGGAGAAAAAACAGGCGGGCGCTGGTGGGCTTCTGTATGGAAACCCGCGATCTGCTGGAAAGCGCCGCGGAAAAGCTGGAAAAGAAAAATGCGGATATAATCGCCGCCAACAATCTTAACACGCCGGGAGCCGGATTCGGCACCGACACCAACGTTGTCACCTTGCTGTTCCGCGACGGAAGGGACAGAATGGAGTTAAGCGGCTCCAAGGCCGAAATTGCCGACGTCATACTCACCGAGGCGGCAAAACTGTTATCGAAATAACACAAAGGGGGGAGAGGATTGGCGCATATCGTTCAGGTATATATCAACAGTCCCAGTCCCTCTCTGGATCGGGAGTTCCACTACAGTGTGCCGGAAAAATACGCCGACAAAGTCATGCCCGGTATGCGGGTCAAGGTTCCGTTCGGGAACGGAGACCGTCAGATGGAGGCCTATGTCACCGACCTTTTGGAGGATACCGATTACCCCCACTTAAAGGATATAGTCAGGCCCATTGACGACGAGCCCGTGCTCACCGCCGAGGCGATTGAACTTTGCCGTTATATAAGCAAATACTGCTTTTGCACCTTTGTTTCGGCGGTACATCTCTTTCTCCCTCCGGGATTGGAAATGAAATTCCTCGAAAGCGTGTACCTCACCGACGCGGCGGACACCGAAGAAGGAAAAAAATTTATAGCCAAGAGTGAAAAACGCCGCAGGCTTGTGGAAATACTCCGCAGCGGAGGCGGCCGCGCCGAGGTGGAGCAGCTCAAGGGAGAAATGGGCAAAGGGGTGGGAAACATTATTTCCGCCCTGATAAAAAACGGCATTGTTGAAAAAACCGTAAAGGAAAAACAAAGGGCCAACGAAAAGTTCATTCGTGTTTATTATTACATCGGCGCCGACGACCCCTATGAACTGAGCCGCCGAATGAGCGTCCGCGCACCGTCCCAAGCGGCGGTGATAGATCTGCTGGCTGACGGCGGCGAATATACGGCCGCCGACATCGAGACGGCCACCGGCGTCGACCGAGGCAAGGTCGAGCTTTTGACGGATAAAGGCTATCTTGGCACAAAAAACATTGAATGTATCCGCAATCCCTTTGAAAATAAGGAATATACCGCGAAGCAGCCACTGCCCTTGACGAAGCAGCAGCAGGCGGCTTTGGATGCCATTCTCAGCGACCCGTCGCCGGTTTTCGTTCTCCATGGCGTTACCGGCAGCGGCAAAACCGAGGTTTATATGCGGGCCGCGGCGTCCTGTATGGAACGCGGACAACAGGTGCTTATTCTTGTGCCTGAAATCGCTCTCACGTCACAGATCACCGACAGATTTTTCCGACGTTTCGGGGACAGCGTGGCCGTGATTCACAGCGCCCTCTCCATGGGTGAGCGGCTGGACAGTTGGCGGCGGATAAAACGTGGAGACGCCAAAATCGTTGTCGGCGCCAGAAGCGCCGTGTTCGCCCCCTGTGAAAAGCTTGGACTGATAATTGTTGACGAAGAACATGAAGCTTCGTATAAATCAGAATCAAGCCCACGGTACAACGCAAAAAATATAGCGATTATGCGTGGGCGCATCAATGAATGTAAGGTAGTGCTCGCTTCGGCGACGCCGTCGGTGGAAACATACTATATGGCTATGACCGGAGCCTGTAAGCTCATAGAGATGACCGAACGCTATAACGAAAATCCCCTGCCCAAAGTGAGCATAGTCGATATGAGGAAGGAGCTTGTGGAAGGGAATAGGACGGTGTTCAGCCGCCGACTGGCGGTCGAGCTGAGCGAAAATTTAAAAAAAGGACAGCAAAGCATACTTTTTCTGAACCGCCGGGGCTACTCCACCTTTGTATCATGCAGAAGCTGCGGCCATGTGTTTACCTGCCCGAATTGCAGCATATCCATGACCTATCACAGGGACGGGGAATCTCTGGTCTGCCATATGTGCGGCTGCACTGAGCCGGTGCCCGCCGTATGTCCCGAGTGCGGCAGCAACAAAGTCAGAGATTTCGGAAAGGGTACCCAAAAAGCCGAGGCTCAGCTTCACGATATTTTCCCGAACGCCACTTTGCTGCGAATGGATGTGGATACCACAAGCGGCAAGCGGGGACATGAAAAAATCATCGAAAGCTTTGAAAAGGACGGAGTGGATATCCTCCTCGGCACGCAGATGGTGGCTAAAGGTCTTGATTTTTCCGGAGTGACGCTGGCGGGGGTGCTGGCGGCGGACGCGGCCCTCAACAACGACGATTTTCGCTCAAGTGAAAGGGCGTTCAACCTGATAACACAGGTTTGCGGCCGTGCGGGACGGGGCGACGTTCCGGGCCGCGCGATCGTTCAGACTTACGACCCGGAAAACAGCGTCATTCGGGCCGCCGCGCGTCAGGACTATAAGGCTTTTTACAAAGAAGAAATAGAGTACCGCAGGATATTCCGTTATCCTCCCTTCTGTAAAATAATACTGTTTATTTTCAGCTCCGCCGATCCGGAAAAGGCAAAGGACGGAGCGTCAGAGGCGGGCGGGGAGCTGCGCGGAGCCGTCGAGTCGGAGGGCTTCGGCGATGTGACGGTCTACGGCCCGTCCGAGGCCCCGATAAGCAAAATTCAGGGCCGTCACCGTTGGCGCCTGTGGCTCAAGTGTTCCCGTGCGGACGAGCTTGTCCCGGTCATAAACAGAATAGTAAAAAAAATTCGGGCGAGGTTCGGCGCGGAGCTTTCCGTGGCGGTGGATATAAATCCCAACAGTATGAACTGAACAAACGTGCAATAATATAACTGAGAGGAATGAATTCTTTGGCATACAGAAAGATACGAGAAATCGGCGACCCCTGTCTCAAGAAAAAATGCCGTCCCGTGGAGGAATTTGACGAGCGGCTCCATCTGCTGCTTGACGATATGAGGGAGACCCTCATCAAATATAACGGCGTGGGATTGGCGGCTCCGCAAGTGGGTATACTTAAGCGGGTAATAGTAATAAACCTTGGCGACGACAGGATCCTCGAGCTTGTCAACCCCGTCATAGTCAGCACCGAGGGCAGCTACGTGGATTCCGAGGGCTGCCTCAGCGTGCCCGGCAAGGCCGGCGAGGTGGAGCGCCCCGTTAAGACCACCGTCATAGCCTACGACAGAAAGGGTCAGCGCTTCGAGTATACCGGCGAAGAACTGTACTCCCGCTGTCTTTGCCATGAGATCGACCATCTGGACGGCATACTCTATGTGGAAAAGGTGATCCGTTTCGTGGAAGTTGATGAATAATTAAGTCAGGTGATTAAATGAGAATTCTTTTCATGGGTACTCCGGAATTCGCAAAGAAAAGCCTTGAGGCTCTGGTGGAGGACGGCACCAATGAAATTGTGGGCGTTATCTCCCAGCCGGATAAGCCCAAGGGGCGGAAAATGGAACTCGCCATGCCCGAGGTCAAGGCCTACGCTCTTGAAAAGGGCCTTCCGGTTTATCAGCCCGAAACGCTGAAAAACGACGCCATACTGCCCCTTCTTCGGGAGCTTGATCCGGAACTGATCGTGGTCGTTGCCTACGGCAAGATACTGCCGGAATATATTTTGAATTATCCGAAATACCGCTGTATCAATATACACGCGTCACTGCTGCCCCGTTTCCGTGGAGCCGCGCCCATTCAGCGGGCCGTCATGGCGGGCGACAGCGTCAGCGGCGTGACTTCCATGTATCTGGAGAAAGGTCTCGACACCGGCGATATGATTTTGAAGGCCAAAGTGCCGGTGGCCGAGGATATGACGGCCTCCATGCTGCATGACGTGCTCGCCGATGTGGGGGGTAAGGTTCTGCTTGAAACGGTCGAGCGCTTCAAGCGCGGCGATCTTTCGGCGGAGAAGCAGGACGAGAGCCTTGCCTGTTACGCTCATATGCTCACAAAAGCCGAGGGTGAAATAGATTGGAGCCGGACGGCAAAGGAGATATACGACCTTGTTCGGGGGCTGAATTCATGGCCTATGGCTTTCAGCTATCTTGACGGCAGGCGCTTTGTGATAGATATGGTGCGAATGTCAGGCGGCAGCGGCGCGGCCGGTGAAATAATCGCCGCCGACGACAGCGGATTGACTGTAGCCTGCGGCGACGGAGCCGTAAAAATAGAGAATGTGAAATTTGAAGGTAAGGGAAGAATGACCGTAAAGGACTATCTCCGCGGCCATAAAATAGAAAAAGGCATTATATTAGGGAGGTAAGGCTTTATGTATTTGCTGCTCGTGCTCGCGGCCTCGTTTTTTTCCATATGGGCAAGCGCCAAGGTAAACAGCACATATAAAAGATATTCGGCTGTCGCAACCCGCCGCGGCCTCACAGCCGCTCAGGCGGCAAGAATGATACTGGATCAGAACGGTCTGAGGAATGTCGGTATAGAGGCCATCGCGGGCAATCTTACCGATCACTTCGATCCCAGGGACAATGTAATACGTCTGTCGGATTCGGTTCGCAACTCCACTTCCGTGGCGGCGGTTGGGGTTGCCGCTCATGAGGCCGGTCACGCGGTACAGTACGCCACGGGCTATGTGCCGATAAAGGTACGGAACGCCATCGTTCCCGTGGCAAACATCGGCTGCCGCTTTGGCCCGTATCTTATAATCATCGGTTTTATGATGTACTATATGTCGTATTTGAGCCAGCTTCTGATGAATGTGGGAATAATCTTTTTCGCCGCAAGCGTGGCTTTTCAGATAATAACTCTGCCCGTCGAGCTGAACGCTTCCGGCCGAGCCATAAAAATATTGAGCGGCAGCGGCTATCTTGATGCCGACGAGGTTCCGATGGTTAAATCGGTGCTGGGCAGCGCCGCCATGACATATGTGGCCGCGGCGGCTGTGTCGGTGGCTAACCTTTTAAGATTTATGGCCATGGCTAACAGCCGGCGGAGGAACGACTGATGCCCCTTTCGCCGCCGAGAGAGACGGCGCTCAAGGTTCTTCACAGCATGGACGAAAACGGCGCCTATCTTAACCTCGCGTTGGAAAGCGCTCTCGCTCGGGCGAATATGGATTCGAGGGACAACGCCCTTTGTACGGGTATCGTTATGGGCGTTGTAAAAAACCGGCTCTATATAGATCATATCATTAGCCGCATCTCATCTGTGAAAATTAAAAAGCTGTCGGTTTGGATATTGAACATTCTCCGCATCGGTGTTTACTGCCTGAAGTTCATGGACAAGATCCCCGCCGCCGCCACAGTCAACGAGTGCGTCAAGCTAAGCCGCCGCTACGGCCACGATAAGTCGGCCGGATATGTGAACGCCGTATTGCGCAAGGCGGCTGAAAGCGGCGATTTTCTTGAAAATCTCCGTGGAGACGGGCTGCTGTCCGTAAAATACTCAATGCCCCTTTGGCTGGTAGAAAAATGGAAGCGGGAGCAGCCGGATTACGAAAAGCTTATCGCGGCCATGAATGAAGAGCCAAAAACCTATTGCAGGCTCAACTGTGCGGAGCCTCCTCCGGACTTTGTCCGGGACGGGATAACGCCATACGCCGCAATTTACACCGGTAAGGGCGGAGTTACCCATTCGGAAGCATATAAACACGGTCTTGTGACAGTGCAGGATCCGGCGTCCCAGTTGGCGGTGCTGGCTTTAAACATAAAACCGGACATGAAGGTGCTTGACCTCTGCGCCGCGCCGGGGGGAAAGTCGGTATTTGCCGCATATCTGGGCGGCGATGTGACCGCCTGCGATCTGTATGAGCATAAGATCGAGCTTATCAATAACGCCGCCGCAAGGTTAAATGTAAAGGTGAGTACCTTTGTAAACGACGCCTGTTCGTATAACCCCGATTTTAATGAGGGCTTCGACCGGGTGCTGGCCGACGTGCCCTGCTCCGGCCTCGGAATACTGCGCCGTAAGCCGGATATAAAATGGGCCAGGACCGAAGGTGACGGCGGCGAGCTGGCACATATCCAGCAGAGCATACTTGACAACGCCTCAAAATATTTACGTCACGGCGGTAGGCTGATATATTCAACCTGCACGGTAAATAAGGCCGAAAACGAGGGCATAACCAAATGGTTCTTAAAAAATCATTCCGATTTCGACCCCGTACCGCTTAATGCCGGGCCGGAGCCCGACGCCCCCCAAATACAGCTCAGACCCGATATACACGGCACGGACGGCTTTTTCATGGCGGCATTTGAAAGAAAAGAGGGTGAAGCCTGATGGACATGAAAATAAATTTAGGCGACCTCACCCTCGAGGAATTGACCGACTATGTAAAAGCCCACGGAGAAAAGGAGTTCCGCGCCAGACAAATTTTTGGTTGGATCGCCAAGGGAGCGGACAGCCTTGATGAGTGTACCAACCTGAGCAAAGCATTACGGGAAAAGCTGGCGGCCGATGCGGAGATATATCTCCCAAAGGCGCGCCGTAAGCTGGTCTCAAAGCTGGACGGTACGGTTAAGTATCTGTTCGAGCTAAAGGACGGAAACACGGTAGAGTCGGTTGTCATGAGTTATCACCATGGTTATTCTATCTGCATATCGTCGCAGGTGGGCTGCCGGATGGGCTGTACCTTCTGCGCTTCTACGCTGAACGGGTTGGTTCGCAATCTGGCGCCCCACGAGATGACCGGTCAGGTTATCGCCGCGCAAAAGGATATGGGCATAGAGATAAGCAGTATTGTGGTAATGGGCATAGGGGAGCCCTTTGACAATTATGACAGTCTCATAAAATTCCTGAAAAATATAAATAACCCAGCCGGTCTCGGCCTGGGGTGGAGACATATTACCGTTTCCACCTGCGGACTGGCGGATAAGATACGCCGCTTTGCCGGTGAAAATATGCCGATAAATCTGGCATTTTCCCTTCACGCTCCCGAGGACGGACTTCGGCGGGAAATGATGCCTGTTGCCAAGGCTTATCCACTCGATGAGGTTTTGGCCGCCTGTGACTTCTATTTTGAAAAAACCGGACGCCGTATAACGTTTGAATACGCTCTCTCGGAAAAGAACGGGAGCCTTGATTGGGCCGAAAAGTTGGCGCGGCTTCTGAAAAACAGGAATTGCCATGTCAATCTTATTCCGGTCAATCCCGTAAAGGAAAGGGATTATGTCCGCAGCGACAAAAAAAGTGTCGCCGCGTTCATGGATTATTTAAATAAAAACGGAGTAAACTCCACGCTCCGCCGCGAGTTGGGGGCCGACATAAACGCGTCCTGCGGCCAGCTCCGTAACAGCGAGTTGTGAGCACATACAGGGAGGGAAAGCAATGGAACACTTTGAACTGACAGACAAGGGAAAGCTCAGGGAACAAAATCAGGACAGCTACGCCGTTTCCGACAGCGGAAAGTATCCTGTTTTCGTTCTGTGCGACGGTATGGGCGGCCACAAGGCCGGAGAAGTTGCCAGCGCCGTGGCTGCAGCCGATATAGTGAATACGCTCGAGGAGCTTATCGGCGAGGACGACGGCAGTCTGTTTATCAAGATTTCTTCCGCTATGAACCACGCCAACAACAAGGTGTACGATATGTCCCTTAAGGAGCCGAGATTCAGCGGTATGGGCACGACCTGCGACGTATGCGTGATTTCTCCCGACGGGGTACATATCGGCCATGTGGGCGACAGCCGGGTGTATGTCTTTACCGAACGGGGACTGTACCAGATAACCAAGGATCACTCTCTGGCGGAGGAAATGATAGACAGCGGTGAGCTTACAAGGGAGGAGTCCTACACCTATGAGAAGCGCAACTACATAACCCGTGCCCTGGGCACCGAGGGCGCCGTGCAGGCCGACACCTATCTGATGGCTTTCCGGCCCGGAGATATTATGCTGATGTGCAGCGACGGACTCACCAATATGGTGGCGGAAATTGACATCGCATATATACTCAGCGAACAGACCACCGGTTTGGAGGAAAAGGCAAGAAAGCTGGTGGATATGGCAAACGACAACGGCGGACAGGACAATATTACGGTTATTCTTATAAAAAGGTAGGTGATGACAGTGATCGGGAAAATTCTTGGGAACAGATACGAAATTATCGAAAAAGTCGGCAGCGGCGGTATGGCGAACGTTTATAAGGCCAAAGACCGGATGCTTAACCGTTTTGTGGCCGTAAAGGTACTTCACAGCGAATACAAAGAGGACGAGGAGTTCATCCGAAGATTTAATATCGAATCCCAGGCCGCCGCCAGCTTGTCTCACCAAAATATCGTACAAATATATGACGTGGGCGACGAGGACGGAATACAGTATATTGTAATGGAATTTCTGAACGGAAAGACTTTGAAGGAATATATCAAAGACAAAAACGGCCCTCTCTACTGGAAGGAAGCCGCCGATTATTCCATGCAAATATGCCGCGCCCTCGAGCACGCCCACCAGAAGCACATAATCCATCGGGACATTAAGCCGCAGAACATTGTCATTACTCCCGAGGGCATACTCAAGGTCACTGACTTTGGAATTGCGAGAGCCTCAAACAATAACACCACGAAAATGAACAGCACCGCCATAGGGAGCGCTCACTATCTCTCCCCGGAGCAGGCCAGAGGGGGTTATACCGATCAGCGCAGCGATATTTATTCCCTTGGCGTGGTAATGTACGAGCTTTTCACCGGCCAGCTTCCCTTTGACGGCGAAACTCCCGTGGCTGTCGCGATGAAGCATATACAGGAGGAACCCGTCCCTCCGAGAAAATTGAATTCCGCAATCCCCCGAGGGATAGAGCAAATAATTTTAAAGGCCATGAGCAAGGAGGTTCGGCTTCGGTATTCCAGCGCCGAGGAGGTGCTCAATGACCTGAAGATGCTCTATATAAATCCTGATCTTGAGCTTGTGACAGATGACGCTGGCGACGAAACAAAGATAATCGATGTCAGTGAAATCAAGCGCAGAAACAACGATACGAATATCCATAAGCGCCCTCAGGAGGAAACTCCGGAAAAACGGAAAAAGAGGAAAAAGAAGAGCAACGCGCCGATAATTGCGGCAATAATCACCACGGCGTCGCTTATAATCATCGCATTGGCCGTATTTGTGTACGCACATATAAAAAATCCGGCCAAAGACCTTACCGTGCCCAATCTGCTTGACGTCACCCTTGCGGAAGCCGAAAGCAGGCTTGCGGCGGACGGCGAGGGATTTACCGTTTCCATTGAGGCTTATGAAAACAACGAGGCCCCCAAGGACACCATAATTTCGCAAGACCCCGAAGCGGATACACCGGTCGAATCTTCCGGAGCAATAAAGGTCATCGTAAGCAACGGCCCCGGCTCGGTCTCCGTAGTCAGCTATGTCAATGAGACCTATGCCAAGGTCGAAAAGGAGCTTACGGAAAAAGGCATTGTTGTTGAAAAAGTGGAGGAGAGCAGTGATGTCTACCCCTCGGGAATAATCGTCGCACAGGAACCGGCCTCCGGCACCATGGTGAACGTGGGCGAGACGGTAGTCCTTCACGTTTCCACCGGCAGCAAAAACTCCACCGTGCCCAACCTTCTCGGTATGAGCGAGGCTAACGCCCGAGCCCTCATCGAGCGCAGCGGTTTTGAGGTGGGCGAGGTGGTTCACGGCCACAGCGATGAGGTCAGCGGTCGGGTTTATGACCAGAGCTACACCGCCTATACTAAGATACCGAGCGGCAGCAAGATAGACTTTTTTGTCAGCACCGGGCCCGATACCGGTTCTTCGGAGCCGGAGAATGAGGAGAACGGCGAGTCTAAAGATCCGCCTCAGGAAGAAGAACCGGAGACTCAGCAGCAGAGTCCGGGAGTTTCCGTGGACGATCCGGAAAGCATACCGGAAATGAAAACCAAATACCTTTCCCTGATACTGCCCACCGACAGGACAAAGGTGACTATAAAGCTGATATGCGACGGTAAAGTTATTTACGAAAAGGAACACAACACCGCCTCCGGAACGGCGGATATAAGCCTGAAGAGCCGTGGGACCATAAAGGTGGACATTTACTATGACAACGAATTTATTGTGACAAGAGAGGTTTCGTTCGATTGACAAGCGCTGAAGGAACCATTGTAAAGGGCGTTGGCGGCAACTATTATATAAGCGCCGGGGACAGAATTATAGAATGCAGCGCCCGGGGCAGGCTGCGACGTGAGCTGGCACCCACGGTAGGTGACCGTGTGAGCATAAATATCGGTCGCGACGGCACCGGCAGCATCGAAAAAATTCTGCCGCGCCGAAACTGTCTCATTCGTCCCAGCGTCGCCAACATCGATATTTTGTTGGTGGTGTGTGCCGCGGCTTCACCGGAGCCGGATCTCGGTCTCCTCGACAAGCTGCTGGCTATCGCGGCCTGCAAGGACATCGAGGGCGTCGTTTGCGTAAACAAAACCGACCTTGTCAGCGACGCCGGTTCAATAACCGACGTTTACCGGAGGGCCGGATACAGAACGTTGACCGCCTGTGCCAAGACCGGAGAGGGCCTTGATGAGATATGCGGCCTGATAAAGGGTAAGACCGTGGCCTTTGCCGGTCTTAGCGGAGTAGGTAAATCCAGCCTGTTGAGCCTTGTTACCGGTCGAAGTCTGGAAGTCGGCGACGTGAGCCGAATAGAAAGGGGCCGCCACACCACCCGCCATGTGGAGCTGATTTCCGCTCACGGCGGCTATGTGCTGGACACTCCCGGCTTTTCCCGGTTGGAGGTGGAAGGCATAAAGGCTCAGGAGCTAAGGCTGCTGTTCCCTGAAATGAAAAAAATGGAAGGGCAGTGCCGCTTCCGCGGCTGCACCCACACCGCCGAACCGGACTGCGCCGTTATATCCGCCGTTGAAAAAGGTGAAATAGCCGCCAGCCGCTATGACAGCTATAAAGAGATGTACGGGGTACTTAAGGGAATAAAGGAATGGGAGGAGAAAAAATGAGCATCAAGCTTTCACCGTCGATACTTGCTTCGGACTACGGCGCTCTCAGGGAGAGCGTCAGGCTTGTGGAGGAGGCGGGGGCGGACTATCTGCACATTGACGTCATGGACGGGAGCTTTGTCCCGAACATAACGATCGGCCCTCCGGTTATCTCCTGTCTGCGCAAGACTTCAAAGCTGGTATTCGACTGCCATCTTATGATAAACGACCCGGACAGGCATATTGACGCTTTTGCCAAGGCCGGAGCCGATATAATTACCGTTCATGCCGAAGCGGCGCCCCACCTTCAGCGCACCTTGAGCTACATACGCTCCCTCGGCCTTAAGGCCGGCGTGGCCCTCAATCCGGCCACCGACATAAGCTGTCTCAATTACGTTCTCGACGACGCGGACATGGTGCTGATAATGACGGTAAATCCCGGCTTCGGCGGCCAAAAATTTATTCCCGCCATGACAAAAAAGGTCAGGGACGCAAGAGCCCTTGTCGGCGATGAGATCGATATTCAGGTGGACGGCGGAATAACTCTCGGTAATCTTAAGGAGATAACCGACGCGGGAGCCAACGTTATCGTGGCGGGCAGCGCCGTTTTCCGTGCCGAGAACCCGGCGGAGGCCGTGCGCAGCTTCAAGGGGATGATGTAATGCGGGCGGTAATAATCAGTGCGGGAACCGTTTCGGATTACGGGTATTCTAAGGGTCTTGTCAGGGAGGACGATTTTATCGTCTGCGCCGACGGCGGACTTGCCCACTGTATGAATATGGGACTGAAACCGAGCCTTGCGGTCGGCGATTTCGACTCTTTTACAGGCGAGCCTCCGGCGGGTACGGAAGTGATCAGATTGCAGCCGGAGAAGGATTACAGCGACACTCACGTCGCCGTGGCCGAAGCCTTGAAGCGCGGCTTTGACGAGCTGCTTATGCTGGGGTGTACCGGCACACGGCTCGATCACACGATTTCCAACATCGGAATGTTGGAATATCTGCGCCGCGCGGGAAAAAAGGCCGTCATTGCCGACGGCCACAATTATATTTTTGCTTTGGAAAAACACCATATTATCCATGGCCGTCCGGGAATGAGCATTTCCTTCATTCCCCTTGAGCCTGTGACCGGAGTGACGCTTAAGGGCTTCAAATATCCGCTGAATAAGGCCAATATAGATATGTACCGCTCCATATGGCTCAGCAATGTGCTTGTGTCCGGCGAGGGGGAGGTCAGCTTTGACAGCGGCGCCATAGCGGCGGACATTTACAGTGATTAAGGCAATACCGCACAGAGACCGCTCGTGAGCTTTGTGTTGTATTGCCTTAAAACACGCCCGCATAGCCCAGCGCTATGCCCAATACGCCGGAGATTACAATAACAATTATGGGGTGTAGCTTTCTGAACACCAACAGCAGCGAAAGCCCGAATATTCCGCCGGAGGCGAGAAAAGCCGTCAAGCCGTTCCATGGCAGGAAAACCGTCCGCCCCACGCTTATCACAGCCGAGGCGATAAGTCCGACGACCGCCGGGCGCAGCCCGCTCATGCAGCCGCTTACCGTGCGGCTGTTTTTGAATTTTTCAAAGAATTTTGCGACAATAAGGATTATTATAAACGAGGGCAGGACCACTCCGGCCGTGGCGCAGACCGCTCCGATGATGCCGCCCGTTTCAGCGCCCACATAAGTGGAAATATTCACGGCGAATGGGCCGGGAGTGCTCTCGCTCACGGCCACAAAGTTGACAAGCTCGGCTCCGCTCATCCAGCCGTGGGCCGCGACCTCCGCCTGAATAAGGGGCAGCATGGCATAGCCGCCGCCTAAGGTAAAGGCCCCGATCTTGAAGAATGTCCAGAACAAAGTTAGATAAATCATGTCCCGCTCCTCCTTTCGGCGGTCATAGCGACGGCAAGACCGGCGGCTGCGCAGAGTGCTATGACAAGGAGGACATTGACCTTAAAAAACGCCACGGCAACAAAAGCCAACGCCATAACGGTATATGAAAGGCCCGACTTTGGGCACTGTCCGTACATTGACGCGAGAGCTTTAACGATCAGGGCCAGCACTCCCGCCCTTATGCCGCTGAAGGCCCAGCGCACCGCCCGAATGTCCTGAAACTGCCGAAGCACAAAGGCGATAAGGCCTATTATAACAAACGATGGCAGCACTACGCCCAGCGTGGCAAGAAAGGCTCCGGCGAAGCCGCAGACCCGCAGACCCACAAAAGTGGCGGCGTTGATGGCGATAGGGCCGGGCGTGGACTCGGCTATGGCAAATATGTCCAAAATGTCCTCTTCGGTTATCCAGCCGCGCTTTTCGGCGATTTCACGCTGGATAAGGGGTATCATGGCATAACCTCCGCCGAAGGTGAAAGCTCCGATTTTCATAAAGGTGAAAAAGAGCCTTGAAAGAGTTTTGAACCGCATATATTCCTCCGTAAATATGTAATACTAATCCCCAACTAAAATCAGACATTTGCGACGGCCTTTTTCGCGCCATCTCGTCGAAGCTGACCTCATATCGCAAATTCTAATTTTTACGAAAATTAGAATTTTGGCTCAATCGGTCGCTTCTCCTCTTCCCACAAAAACAACCTTGTTGTTTTTGTGGGGCCCGCAGCGCTTGACAATACATAAAGTATTGCCTGCGGCTTCTTCCTTGCCTGACACGAAAAATTCTCGCCGCTCGGTGTCTGATTTTAATTAAGGATTAGTATTAGGGGCCGTGGCCCCAAAATCTGTTTTTCAATAGTTTGCCGCCTTAAGCTCAAAATAAGACTGGGGGTGAGAGCAGACAGGGCAGACGCCCGGCGCCGCCTTGCCTACGCAGACGTGGCCGCAGTTGCGGCAGATCCATACGGCGTCCCCGTCTTTGGAGAAAACTATCTTGTCCTTTACGTTTTCCATAAGCTTGAGATACCTTTCCTCATGGGCGCGCTCAATTTCGCCGACCTTTTCAAAAAGGAAGGCGATATGCTCGAAGCCCTCCTCCTTAGCCGTCTGCGCAAAGTCCTCATACATTTCCGCCCATTCAAAGTGCTCGTCAGCCGCCGCGTCCCGAAGGTTTTCCGCAGTTCCGGCAAAATTTCCTCCGTGAATGAGCTTAAACCATATTTCCGCATGAGC
>CANRJP010000012.1 GCA_947630975.1 uncultured Clostridia bacterium | reverse complement strand
TTACAGAGGATGGAATATTCAAAGGCATTAACGATTTGGCCACACCGATAATCACGGAATGCAAGGACGGCAAAGATAGAATTTGCGCATACCCATACGGATTTGAGCCGACATTCCACCGTTACAGGCTCGACGAGCCGGAGCGCTGGACGAAGCCGCGAACTATATTTGTTTGCAGCATGGCCGACCTTTTCGGCGACTGGGTACCGGATAGCTGGATTGAGGATGTATTCGCCGCTTGCGAAAAAGCGCCGCAGCACAGATATTTGTTTCTCACGAAAAACCCACAGCGGTATGTAGACCTTGCAGACAAAGGGAAGTTGCCGATCAAAGATAATATGTGGTACGGAACTACTTCGACAAAACCCAAAGACCCGTTTTTTTGTAGCAGAAACGAGTTTAACACATTTATCAGCATAGAACCTATTCTTGAAAAATTCGACTATCCATACGGCCATAACCCCACGCCGAAAAATTGCAGCTGTGAAGTCAAATGGATTATATTGGGTGCTGAAACCGGCAACCGAAAGGGCAAAGTGACGCCGAAAAAGGAATGGATAGACAAGTTTTGTTATATGTCAGACATTACACAAACACCTATATTTATGAAGAACAGCCTTGTCCCCATTGTCGGTGAGGAAAATATGCGCCGTGAGTTTCCGTGGAGAGAGGGGCGTAAAAGATGAGACCGATTGAGTTGGTTGAAAATCCGGAGACAAGTGAGTTTTATCCTACGCCGCCGAACCTTGCGAAAAAAATGCTGGAAGGCGTGGATTGGAATTACATTAACACCGTCCTTGAGCCTTCAGCAGGGAAAGGAGATATACTGAGGGTATTGGCCGAACACGAAAGCAGAGGGTATCATCCTCGGTTTGACGTGGATTGTGTTGAGATAGATCCGAATTTAAGACAGATTTTAAAGTACAACTTCTCGGAAGAAAGGAAGGATCACATAAAACAAAGAATGGGAGTGATCCAGAGAGAAAGAAATTATGACAGGGACAAAGACAAATATGTATACAAAACTGGAACTGAGGAAGAATATGTCTCGCTTGAGGAAGAATGCAACAGTTTTTTCGAGAACGGCATACATATTGTTCATGATGATTTCCTGACCTTCAAGCCGTATAAGCGATATAGCCTGATAGTAATGAATCCTCCGTTCTCCGAGGGAGACAAGCATCTGCTCAAGGCGATCGACATTCAAAAAAACGGAGGCAGCATTATTTGTCTGTTGAACGCTGAAACCATCAGAAACCCATACACAGAAACCAGAAAAGCCCTTTCCAAAGAGCTTGATCGGCTGGGAGCCAACATTGAGTATGTGGAAAAAGCTTTCTCGGACTCGGAACGGAGAACAGATGTCGAAGTTGCCATAGTGAAAGTACACATTGAAGAACCGCCCGAGGAAAGCGATATTTGGGAAAAGATGAGGAAAGCGGAGAGGTATGACGAGCCGGAAAAGGACGTTCAAGACTTGGAAGTGGCCGATTATATTAAAGCTGCAATAAGTCATTTCAACATGGAAGCCAAAGCCGGTATAGAGCTTATCCGTCAGTACAGAAATCTGAAGCCGTACATAATGTGCGACCTTAACCCTGATAAAAAAGACGCTTATCATCGAGACAAATGTACCTTAAAACTCATAGGTGCCGGAGATACCAACGAGATAACCGTCAACGAATATCTCAGGTCAATTCGGGGTAAATACTGGAGGGCATTGCTCAACAACGATAAATTCACTAATAAACTAACAAGTAAATTGAGAAGCGAATATTACGAACGGGTGAGTGAGTTAAAGGAGTACGATTTCGACGAGTTCAATATAAAGACATTAGTTGCAGATATGAACAGTCGGGTAAAGAAGGGCATTGAGGATGAGATAGGCGTCATGTTCGACAGGCTGACAGAAGAACATACATGGTTCCCTGAGTGTGCCAAGAACAGGCATTACTTCAACGGGTGGAAAACCAATAAGGCCCATAAAATAGGGAAGAAAGTTATTATCCCGACATACGGCGTATTTTCAGACTGGGACGGAATGCCCCGAGTTTACGAGGCGTACAAAACTTTGTCCGATATCGAAAAAATACTGAACTACTTTGACGGACACATGAGCGTTGAGGTAGACTTGGAGAAGCAACTGAAGATGTGCTTCGACAACGGCATTACACAGAAGATAGGGCTGAAGTTTTTTACAGTCACATTTTACAAAAAAGGCACCGCGCATATAGTTTTTGATTGTCCGGAACTGATCGAAAGATTTAACATCTATGCGGCCAGGCAAAGAGGATGGCTCCCTCCGAGCTACGGCCAAAAGGTTTACAATGATATGGACAAAGAGGAAAAGGCTGTTATAGATAGCTTCCAAGGCGAAACGGCATATAACAACGTAATGGAAAGAGCCAGCTATTTCCTTGCGCCGGTCGTTGGAAACAACATTTTAAAATTAACAGGAGAGCAACAATCGAACAGCCCTCACTGCGGGGAGAAGATGGACGGAGGTGAGAAAAATGAGTAGAACTATTGACCGTTTAAATGAACAGGAGTTCGACGCCTATGCAGACGACATGGCCCAAATGGCAAGCGATTTAGTTGAAAAAATAGTCGTACTTGCCGACAAATACGATGTTGATCGTGATTTTACAGTGAAAAGTTTTGCACGAAATTTAAGCCTCACGGTGCAAGGGTCAACATTTCAACAGTATAAATGCAAGGAGGAAGACGATGGCTGAGCAATTAAATCCCTGCCCCTTCGACAAGCGGACGTGTCTGTGCCAAGATTGCACCCGAAATGCAATATACGATGATACAACAAGGGGCTATTGTATCGACTGCTACGATTGCAAGGCAGAAAAAGAAGCAGTACACAACGTATATCTTTGTACGGGATTTGAAAGGAGGCAAGCGGGAGATGCCAAAAGTACACAAAATTAAACTATCAGAAAACTTTGCCCGTGATGTTTTGGAAGGAAGTAAATCGTTTGAAATCCAAGAAAACGATAGGGGGTATCAAACAGGAGATTTCGTTGTTTTCAATGTTTGTGATGAGCACGGAGTACCTATGCCGCGTCATATCCTCAATGATAAAATTTATAAAATCACTTATATCCTCAGCGGATGGGGACTGAAAGACGGCTACGTTGCCTTTGGAATCAGGGAGGCGGAGTAATGAATGACATAACACCCGCCCACGAGCTGCTTGGCAAAGTGGTAGTGGTGACGGACTGGAAGGGATTGCCGTCCACGTGCATCCGCTGCCCGTACTTCCGGTCGGTCGGGGTATATTGCGTGGCGCTGGGAAGCTTTATGGATTTTCTGGACTGCGAAGCGGAATACTTTGACAAACGAATTCCTGACTGCCCGCTACAAATAGTCGGGAGGTAGAACCATGAACCAGTCAAAAAAACCGCTATGGAAAAAATCAATACTGGAAAAATTGAGCCTGTGGGAAATACATGATTGGCTGTATGAGGTCGGCGAAAACGGCGACCCCTACGGCTACGAACGGGGCGACGAGGGGTATTACAACGACTACAAGGAAATGTTCGACGAGCTGTCGGCGGGGGCCTACACCATGATGGAGGCCATAGACGATCAGAGCTACATATTGAAAGAAAACTGGGACGATGTTACCGTTGGTCTGCTGGGCGCGACGCATGAGGTGCTGGGCTTCGACAGCGGGGAATACGACTATTTCCATATGCTGAACTATGAACAAGATTGGGCCGTACAAGAAGCGGAAAAGCGGTTGAAGCGGCTGACGAAGGACGAGCTGATAAAAGTATTCGGGCAAGTTTTGCGGACGTTGGTTTTATTCTTCGACCTGAAGGCGTCTCACGACTGCCTGACGGCGGTAGTGACGGAACTGGACGAGCGGGGCGCACTGCTGGAGGCTAAAAATGAACGTATAAATCAGTTATACACCGACCTGACCGGGAAAAACGGCGATGCCTTCGACGCGGAAATTAAAAACATCCCACAGCGGATGTGGGTAGAATAATGAAGGAGGAAAACCATGAACGAGATAAGGAACATACCCATAGATCAATTACATCCCCATCCTCAGAACCCACGGAAAGACCTGGGGGATCTGAGTGAGCTGGCAGCCAGCATAAAGGCGAGCGGCATATATCAGAATTTGACCGTGGTGCCCGGCACCTACGGCTACACGGTGGTTATCGGCCACCGTCGCTTGGCGGCGGCAAAGCTGGCGGGACTGACGGAGCTGCCCTGCATCGTCCGTTCAATGACCGAACAGGAGCAGATCGCCACGATGATGCTGGAAAATATGCAGCGAAGCGACCTGACGCCCATTGAGGAGGCGGACGGATTCCAGCTGATGATGGACTTCGGCATGGACGTGGACGCGATCGCCGCCAAGACCGGCATTTCACAGTCAACCATCCGCCGGCGGACAAAGCTGTTGAAATTCGACCGGGAAAAGCTGCTGTCGGCCCAGAAGCGGGGCGCCACTCTGAGCGACTATGCGAAATTGGACGAAATCGCCGACGAAAAGGACCGAAACGAAGTCCTTGACGCCATTGGCACCAAAAACTTTGATTGGCAGTACAAAAAGGCCATGGAAAACCAAAAAACGGCGGAGTGGAAGAAAAAAGTAAGAGCTGAATGGGGAAAATTCGCCCGGGAAATCACCTCATACCCGGATTGGGCCAAATTTACACGTGTTAAATATGTATACAAACCAAACGTTCCCGACCCCGAGCCCGATCCAGAAGACGGCGAGTACAATTTTTATATTTCAAGTTACGGCGCCGAGCTTTATAAAGTAAAAAGCGATGATGAAATTTCGGCTGAGGATGCCAAACAGACAGCCCGAAAAAAAGAACTTGCGGAATCGACCAAGAGGAAAAAGGAACGTATCGACGAATTGAACGCCATAGCCCATCGGGCGTGGGAGCGTCGCTGTGAATTTGTGCGGACAATGACCCAAACCGGCCCGTCCGCGTTAAGGGCCATAAGCGAGGCCCTGGTAAACTATTGTGAATATGATGGCCCCTTCCTCGGGTATATACTGGGGGTAGAATACGACGAGGACGGCGAAACGTCCCTGTGGGAACAGGTGTCGGCCGAATATGACACCACAGCCGAAACGTCGCTGTACAGTATCCTTGCGGCGACAACGCTGGCAATCCTCTGCGATGATGGAACAAGAAACGCCCATTACGAATTTAACGGGGAATATTACGAAAATGAAACTATTGACAACATTTACGGATTTCTCGCTAAGCTGGGCTATGCGCCGGCCGATGAGGAAATGAGATATATTAATGGGACGCACGAACTGTTCAATCAGGGACAGGAGGACTGACCGTGAACCCGAAATGGATATTTCCGTCGCTGCTGATAGTTTTACAGGTTGGCGCCGGTATAGTGTGCCTTGCACAGCGGGACATCCGGCACGGAATATATTGGCTGGCCGCCGCCGTGGTGAACGCCGCCGCGACAATGTAAAAAAACACGTATATTATATATAGGTAGAAACACGGTGTTTCTGAAAAAATCAAACGGGGCCCTCGGGCCCCGAGCGGGCTTGTATGGGATATTATCTAATTGACCACATGGCTGACCGGGAGGCAGAAAAAATGATACACAGGTACATAGAAAATAAATATTACATGAATGATTTTTTAGATGTACAGTTGTATCCGGGCTTCCGGTCGGCCAAAAAGGGACACCGGAAACAAAAAACCCGTGTTTCGTCCGAAACACAGCGGCGATTGAATGACGAAAACGCCAGTAAATATTTTGACAGACTGGTTTTGCTGAATTTCAGGCCGGGAGATTATATCCTTGACCTGACCTATGCCATCGATCCAACCTCCGACGCCGAGGCGATAAAATATATTCAAAATTTCATGCGTAGGCTGAAACGGATATATAAATCGGCGGGAGCGGAATTGAAATACATATACGTCACCGAACGTGGCGTCAAAAATGACCGGTATCATCATCACGTTTTTCTCAGCGGCGGAGTGGATCGGGATGCGATTGAAGAAGCTTGGCAATTTAAGGGAAACGGCAGGAAAAGACAGCGGCTGCCTCACAGCGGATTCGCCAACTGTAAACGTTTACAGTTCACCAACATCGGCGTTGCCGGAATGACCGGATATGTTTCAGGTCGGAAAAAAGACAAAAAAGAGGCCAAGAAAGTTGGGTTCAGAAAATGGACAAGCAGCAAAAACCTACAAAAGCCCGAGCCGAAAAAAAATCAAAGCCGGCTCCGCCGTCGGGATGTTGAGGGCTTTTTCTCAGACTGCGAAAACCGGAGGCTTTGGGAGGCAATTTATCCGGGCTACACTTTGGCCGAATGCGACCGGGTGTATTACAATCCGGTAAACGGCGAATATTACATATCCGCTCGGCTGTATAAAACGACAAACGGGAACGATCCGGGGAGGGATACGGCATGGAATTTATAAACAAATCGGATGACGAACGCCGCCGGCTGAAACGTTATCTGTCACAGTATTATCGGGCGCGGGAACGTCAAGCGGTATTAAAACTCAGGCTGGCGGACCTTCGGGCCGAATTTAAAAATCCGGGCATTTCGTCCGCCAACTTCGGCGGTCAGCGGCGAAAAAAGGGCAGCCCGGGGGATGGGGCGGCGGCGCTGACCCTGAAAATCAGCGAGATCGAGGAAAAAATTGAAAAGCAGCTTGGCATCGAGGTACAGAGCGTCCGTGACATCATGGATCTTCTGGACCTCCTGCCGCCGTGCGCCGAACGGGACATCATCGAATACAGGCATATCGACTGTAAATCGTGGACGTACATACAGAGGATGGTGCATCTTTCGCGCTCGTCCTGTTTTGAATACTATAACCGGGGGCTGGATCAGTTGCTGGCCTTTGACCATGTGCGTGACGTTATCCGAAACATCCGCTAAAAATGTGACACCGGGGGTAGCTCCGTCGGAAACGGTCCGGGAATTTTTTCGGAAAATTTTTTTGGGAATTTTTTACCGGAAAATTATTATAAATTTCAAACTGCATCAGGCCCCACGGTTCGGGGCGACAATCCCGGTTTTATATCCGGGATTATTTTTTGTCAAAATCATGCTGCCGTCCAGCGGCGAAACGCTGGGAAATTACAGTGCCGGGAAACGGCATTAAAAAACATATGCCCCATGCCGGGCGTAAAAAACAGGCCCACTATTTTCACACCCCCTCGGCGAGCGGAATATATCGGGCCGGGAATATGGCCGGGGTTTTTGTTCTCACACAGCGGCGGACGTCGGGCGGCATACGTTATCGCCCACAACAGGACAGGGCGGGACAGCTATTGACAACAGCGGACAGTAATGGACAGTACCGCTGTCCGTGCTGCATCGGTGCAGCGAGCGGTTGTGTGCTGCGTCTATGCAGCGTGAGCGGTTGTGCGCTGCATGGGTGCAGCGTGAGCGGTTGTGCGCTGCATGGGTGCAGCGTGATGCGTTGGGGGCACGGATGGGTGCGGCGGTGAAGTTCGGACTTCGCTGGACTTTTGGCGTGTTAGAATAATATCGTGGAACGGTCGGGCCGGACCGTTCCCGCTTCACCGCCAAGGCTTTCCGCCGATGGGGCCGTGTCACGTCGCTGTGATGCGGCCCTTTCAGTTTGCCGCCCCCCTCGGGGCGATATGGCGTAGGTACTTCCTGCCGGATATTACGTCGCGGCTCGGGGAAGGCCCGATCCGTACCCGGATTAAAGTGAAAATTTTTCGGGCATTTCGTTACGCCGTACACTTTAAACCTTAATTTATATTGTCCGGCCCGAAATGGCCTTAAAAAATCAAAAAAATACCGCAAAATAATTCAATTTTGACATCCATTTAGCATTCAAAAACACCGCAAACACAAATTATTCAATCGGCAAAGGCAGGCCTCGGATATGGACGAAACGTTTAATTTCAATCTGGATGACTTCGATCTCGCCGCCGCCCTGGGCATTGAAGAAAATCCCGAGCCCGAAAAGGTTCCGAAGCCGGAACAGGGCAGCATCAAGGTAAGCCATCGTATGGGCAAGCGACAAATTTGGCGAAAAGCGGCATCGGAAGCCGCGCTCGAACAGGCTATTGACTGGCACTGGCAGGAGGGCGACTGTTATCATTGCTTCAGCTTCGGCGACGTAGACAGTTTTACGTTTTTCAAGATGGTGCTTAGACAGCAGCCTATCACCTATGCAGCCTTATCTACCTGGTGCATGGCAGGCGAAGATGTGACCGACCTGCGCAAATGGCATGAACGGGGGCTTGTTGGGCGGGTAGATTTTTTTGTTGGCGAAATCCTTCGCGGCAGCTATCCGGATGTTTACTCGGCCATTTTGGAATTTATCGACGAATGCGGCGGACGAATAGTAACGTTCAGAAACCACGCCAAAGTTATGGCCATCGAAGGCGAGCGGTTTGATTGCCTAATCGAAAGCAGCGCGAACATCAACACAAATCCGCGAAGTGAAAACACCGTTGTCACGGTGGATCGTGAACTGGTCGCAGAGTACATCAAATTATTTTCCGAAATAGTCCCATTCAACAAGGACTGCGGCGCCGAGCCCTATCGCGGCCGGGCCGAAAAATAAAAAATAAGGGGGATCAGACTTGGACGAAGGTGCAAAATTAGCCAGCGGAAGTTATCAGCGGGTAGAAGCCATTGCGAAATTATTCGGAATAACAGTACGTCGCATTCAACAGCTGACCCAGGAAGGTATCTTGCATACTGTTGAAACCCCGAACGGCAACCGTTACGACCTGATCACCACGGTGCAGGAATATATAAAATATTTATCCGACAAAGCCTATGGCCGAAGCCGGTCAGAAAAAGAAAACGAGCTCAGGGAGCAAAAATTAAGGGCGGAAATCGCGCTGAAAGAAAGCCAAGGTGAGCTGCACCAGTTAAAAACAGCAATCGCAAGGGGCGATTATATCAGCGTCGAGGAGGCCACACTGGATTACACGCGTTTCTTCGTAGTTTTTAAGAAATTCGCATTGTCGCTGCCATCGAGGCTGGCCGGAATAGTTGCCGCATATCTGAATCCGGTTGAAGTACGGCACATCGAAAAGGATCTATCGGGCGAAGTTCAAAAACAGCTCACTGCATTTGTGGTGGCAGGCATAACCGAACCGCCGAAAAAACGGCGGCGAACCAAACAGAGCACCGCCCAGACGGAAGGCGGTGACGACAGTGAAAAAAACGACACAACCTCGATACCGCAGGTATCAGATAACTGAATACCAATACGGCGCACTCCAATTTTTGAAGCCTCCGGAAAACATAACGGTTTCAGAATGGGCCGAAAAATACCGTGTTCTTGATACAAAATCGTCCGCCATACCAGGCCCATGGCGTAATAGTCATACGCCTTACCTTGTCGGCATTATGGACGAATTTTGTAACTTTGACACCGAAGAAATAATCCTCGCAAAGGCGTCGCAGCTTGGAGGCACTGAGGCAGCGTTCAACATGATCGGCTGGGTAATCCAGCAAGACCCGTCACCGACAATGTTGGTATACCCCACGGAAAATCTGGGCGAGAGCATTTCCCTTAACAGAATTCAACCCATGCTCCGACTGTCGCCGACACTGAGCAGCCACTGGCGGGAAACAGCATCGTCAAAGTTGGAGCTGCAATTTGACGGAATGTATCTGACAATTTCCGGCTCGAACTCTCCGGCCAGTTTGGCCAGCAGACCAATACGATTTTTATTCCTCGACGAGGTAGACAAATACCCCGGCGCATCCAAAAAAGAGGCCGACCCAATTAAACTGGCACGGGAGAGAACAAAGACTTTCCATAACAAAAAAATATTTATAACATCGACCCCGACGCTAAAAAGCGGCCACATATGGCGAGCGTTGGAAGAAGCAGATGTACTGAAACATTTTTTTGTGCCGTGTCCTCACTGTGGTGAGTACATCGAATTGAAATGGGCACAAATAAAATTTCCAAACGAGGAAGGTATGTCCAACGCTGACCGTGCAGAACTGGCTGTGTATATTTGCCAGGAATGCGGGTGCATAATTACAGACCACGACAAACCGAAAATGCTGCGGCACGGTGAATGGCGCACAGTCAAAACGAACACAAACGTTGCCCGCAAAGTGGCGTTTTGGATAAACACCATTTACAGTCCATTTATTCGATTTTCGGATGTGGCTCGTGAATTCCTAAACAGCAAGGACAACCCGGACACGTTGCAAAACTTCACAAATTCTTGGCTCGCTGAGCCCTGGGAAGACACACGACTGAAAACTAACGCCGATACAGTGCTTGACAGGCAAACAGACCTGACGGAATTCATTGTTCCCGAATGGGCGAAACTGCTGACAGCGGGTATAGACGTTCAGGAAAATTGCCTGTATTGGACAATCCGGGCTTGGGGCAATTTCCTCACATCACAAAACATCGCACACGGGCAGGCCGCTTCCTTTGCAGAGGTGGAAAAGACAATGAATCTATCGTTTAAACGCGAAGACGGCTCCGACATGGTTGTACAGTTGGCACTCATCGACAGCGGCGATCAGACCGATATCGTCTATGATTTTTGTGCGTCTAACTCAGACTGGGCGCTGCCCAGCAAGGGTGCGTCAAATAACATGACATCGCATTTCAAATTGTCCAAAGTAAATAAAACCGATAGCCGTGCATACGGAATGAATTTGGTCTTAGTGGACACCAACAAATACAAAGACATGATTGCCGGGCGTATGAAAAAAGAAAACGGTACCGGAAGCTGGATGGTTTATAAGGGCTGTGACATCGACTACGCCGAACAGGTGACGTCCGAGCACAAAGTGAACGTCCGTTCCGGCAAGCGGACAACCCAAGCTTGGGAATTAAAGACATCCCACGCTGACAACCATTATCTCGACTGCGAAGTTTACGCCATGTGCGCCGCCGATATACTCGGCGTCCGAAGTTTGCACTTGCAGGAAACAGAAATTGTTCCCAGAACTGAAATAAAATCGCCGAAACCCACGGCTCAAGGGCAAAATTGGATAAATACGCCGGATGGCAGTTGGATTTAAGAGGGTATTAACTATGATAGCAAACTACGACAACAAACAGATGTTGGCTGAAGTAAATACGGCAATACAAAAAATACTGATAGGGGGTCAGTCGTATAAAATCGGCTCCCGCTCTCTGACACGCGCAGACTTGGCTCTTTTGCGCCAAATGAGGAATGATCTTCAGGCCCAGGTCGCCGATGAAGACAACTCACACCTTTTCTCAGATACATACGTGTCATTCTTTGAGGGGAGGTAAACGGCATGAAACGGAATTGGCTGGATAATTTAATCGGCTGGATCAGTCCAGAAAAGGCCGCAAAGCGTGAGGCATGGCGTCAAGTATTGGAAGAACAGCGGAATTATGATGCCGGCAGCAGGGGCCGCCTAAGTTATAACTGGAACGCAATAAATCAGAATGCGGAATATACAGACCGTTACGACCGCGATATTGTGCGGGCCCGGGCGCGAGACCTTGAACGCAACAGCGACATAATGAATTCAATCATCGGCCCGTTCGTGCGGAATGTAGTCGGCAAGGGACTGGTTCTTCAGGCGGCGACACCGGATACTGATCTGAACAACGAAATTGAAACGCTATGGCGAACATGGTGCCAACGCCGCAACTGTGACATAACCGGCACCCAAAGTTTGACCCAGATGCTGCGAATGGCGGTTCGGCGCAAAAAGGTAGACGGTGGAATTTTATTCGTAAAGCGGTTTACCTCCGGCGGCGTCCTGCCATTCAAATTGCAAATATTTGAAGTTGACGAGCTGGACGCATCGCACTTAACTCCGCGAAAGAAAAAGAATCGTGTAATTGGCGGAATTGAGTACAATTCATATAACGCCCCTGTAGGATACTGGATAAAACAGTATGATTATGACGGTTTGACAAACACTGAGCCCATTTACATTGACGCCGCTGACGTTATTTTCTATTTCAGTAAACGGCGTCCGTCCCAGCTGCGGGAAATGTCCGATATGAGCCAGACTATCAATCCCATCAGGGATATAAATGAATTCATGGTGGCGGTCAGCGTAAAACAGCGGATCGAAGCCTGCCTGTCTGTGTTTATAAAAAAACAGATCCCCACCACAGGCATCGGGCGAAGCGGTGTCGGCGCAACAGGACCGCGCCAAACCTATGACGGAAAGACAATCGCCCCCGGAATGATGATGGAAATGAATGCGGGCGATGAAATACAGGTGGTAAATCCCCAAGGTCAAGCCACCGATGCAGCGGCCTACACGAAGCTACAGCACAGAATTATAGGCGCAGGACAAGGCCTATCCTACGAAGCAACCAGCCGAGACATGAGTGAAACGAATTATTCCAGCGCCCGGCAATCACTGATAGAGGATGGTATGACCTACGCGGAAGAAGATGAATTGTTGTCGGATGTGCTGACAGAAATTTATGAGACATTTATGATTTCCGCCGTGCTGGCCGGAAAGTTAATCATTCCTGATTTTTGGACGAATAAAGATAAGTATTTTCGCCATTCGTTCATCAAGCCGCCGAAACCGTGGATCGATCCGACAAAAGAAGCTAACGCCATGAGAGTCGCATTGACCAGCGGACAAAAGACGTTCAAACAGTCAGCCGCCGAAAACGGAAGCGACTGGCAAAAGCAGATAGATGATATTTGCGAGGTTTTAAAATACGCCCGTGACAAACACGGTGTTGACTTGGGAGGTGTTATTCTTGGACAAAAAGATGGATTATATACCGACGGCGAGCCCGAACAATACAAAACCGGCACAGCTGCTCCCGACACTGGGACAGCGGAGTCTGTTATCACAGACAGCGGCGTCGAAGGCGAAGCCGGCACCGGGGACAACTGAGCGAATGTTCACCGCCCTCGGCCTGACCCGGATGGAGGGCGAGGGCAACGAGCGAAAGTTTATCCTGTCATTTTCCTCGGAAGAGCCCTATGACCGCTGGTGGGGACGGGAGATATTAGACCACGGCCCCGGAGCGGTCGATCTCAGCCGGTTAAACGACATGGGTGTTCTGCTATTCAATCACGACCGCGACGTGGTAATCGGTAAGGTCATCCGTGCATGGGTTGAAAACTATCGCGGTTACGCGGAAGTTGAGTTTGACACCGATGAACAGTCGGAATTGATTTATCAAAAGGTATTGAATGGCACGTTAAAAGGCGTTTCCGTAGGATACCGAATTGACAGCATTGAAGAAGTTATGGCCGGGAAAGTTTCCGCCGATGGCCGGTTTAATGGCCCTGCTGAAATCGCAAGGAAGTGGTGGCCCTACGAGATTAGCATAGTCAGTGTACCGGCTGACGGTACGGTGGGCGTTGGCCGCGAGGCCGAGAGCACCGAACCCGTGTCAATGGAAATTTTTGAGGCTCAGCTTCAAATAAACAAAAATAAATTTGGAGGTATAAGAACATGAACAACAAACAGTTACTCGCGCAGCGCATCCAGCGCCAGCAGGAAATTCTGGACGCTGCCAAGGGCGCGAACCGTTCCCTGAACGATGACGAACAGACCGAATTCAACGCCTTGCAGCGTGAAATCGACAGTCTGAACGCCGCCGTCGCCGCAGAGGAACAGCAGAACTCCTCCGCGCCTGCCGGGAACGGCAATTCCGCCGAAAGCGGCACCGGCGAAGATACCCGCCGGGCCATTGAAGTGGAGCGCAGCCGCATCGCCGAAATCACCGCCATGTGCCGCGATTTCGACATCAGCCCCGACCAGTACATAACCAACGGCGCCAGTCTGGACAATGTCCGCAAGGCAATATTGACCCAGCTGCGTCAGAACCACGCCCCCATCAACACCGGCGTCAAAGTTACCGGCAACGGCGAGGATGATTTCAGACGTGACGCGTCCGACGCCTTGATGTTCCGCAGCGGCGTTCAAGTCAAAAACATCTCTGACGGCGCCCGCCAGTTGGCAAACATGAGCCTGCGGGATCTGGGCATCGAATGCCTGACCCGTGAGGGACGCAACAGTAACGAACTGCTGCGGATGAACCCCGATGATCTGTATCGGGAATTGTGCCGCCAGTTCTATAATCCCACTGCGGCATTCCCCGCCATTATGGATCAGACGATCCGGAAAAGTATTGTCGAACTGTACAACGCGGTGCCTACCACATTTCAGGCCATCACCACCAAGGGCAGTTTGAAGGATTTCAAGACCACGGCGGATCACGAATATGTCATCGGCGGCATCGGTGATTTCCTGCTTGTTCCCGAAAACGGTGAGCTCAAGCCCGATATGCCCAGGACCGAGGCACTGCCTCAGCGCAAACTGGACACATACGGCAAGCAGTTTAGCATGACCCGCCAGGCGTTCATCAACGATGACATCGGATTTTTGACCGAGGTGCCCGGTCTGTATGCGGCAGCCGCCAAGAAGACCATCGACAAGCAGGTCTACAAGCTGCTGTTCGACAACAAGGCAATCTTCGACGGCACCCCCCTGTTCGACAAGAAGCACAACAACCTGATCAGCACAGGCAGCGCACCCAGTCAGAAATCCATTCAGGAAATCATCCTGAAGATGCAGCAGCAAAAAGATCAGTTTGGCGACGCAATTTACATGACCCCCCGGACGTTAGTCGTTCCCATGAGTTATGAATTTGACCTCACCGTGATTTTCCATTCTGCGCAGGTGACCGGCAGCAGCAACAACGACATCAACCCCTTGTTCAACTATCCCCTTCAGGTCGTACAGTCGCCCGTGCTGAATGCGCTGGCCGGAGACGGTGTGTGCCCGTGGTTCCTGTTTGCGGACACCACCAGCGCAAGGGGTATTCAGGTCGATTACCTCAACGGCCAGGAAACCCCGACCGTCCGCCGCATGGAGACACCCGGCACCCTCGGCTTCGTCTGGGATATTTATCTCGATTGGGGCATCAGCGTCCGGGACTTCCGTGGCATAGCCAAAAACACCGGCGTGACACTGCCCAAGGCCGAATAACGAAAGGAGGATTAAGCAATGGCAAAGACAACCCTGGCCAGCTATTACCAGCGTGGCGAAAATATAGACTACACAAACAGCACCGACGAAACCATCCCCGCCAACGCTTTTGTGGTGGTCGGCTCCCTAGCCGGTGTAACCGGCACCGAAATCCCGCCCCACGGGGTCGGATCGCTGCACATCGAAGGCGTTTTCTCACTGCCCAAGAAGAAAAGCGAGAAAATCGAAATGGGCAGCGTGGTCGTATTCAAGGACGATGCCGTGGAAAAGGCCGGAGAAGAAGGCACAGAGGCGCCCATCGGCATCGTAATCGCCGAAGCTGCCGCAGAGGATGAAACCGTTCTGGTGAAAATCAACACCAACGCAGCCAAGGCAGCCGCCGCCTCCGAAGCGGTATGAGCCGCCTGATCGCCCAGATTTATCTGGTACTCGGAAACCGTGAATTTCACACCCCGGCGACGAACTGCCGACCGACGATGCCGGCAAAGCAGACGTCTTGGTGAAAAACGGCGCTGCCGCATGGTGCGGGGATAACCCGCCCGTGCGCGTGGCCGCTATTCCCGCCACGGCCCAACCCGGTATGCCCGGAAAGGCCGTGGGTGGCGAGGTGACCGGAGACGATATGATCGGGCGAATACCCGAAACCCCGCAGAGGAGGCGGTCAAAACGGAGCCCGAAAAATTAAAATTCAAAGAGGTATTGCGGAAAGACATTCACAACGTGTTTTTCAATCTGGATGAATTCGCCGACACCCACGTTATAGACGGCGTGGAAATGACGGCCATGATCGACGACATGGAACACATTGAGCGGGAAAAGAAAATGAAATCCAACATGGACGGAATTTACGCCCGCCAGATATTGATTTACGTCAAGGCGGAGGAGTTCGGAGAACTGCCCGCACAGAACCGGCTGTTAATGCTGGACAAGCGAAGATACATCGTTGTCGATGCCACGGATGAGGGCGGCGTTTATACCATCACGCTGGAGGCGAACAGATCCCGATGATTACATACGAATGGAATCATAACGATCTCGCAAAAATTGAAAAAAAGCTTGGCACGATGAAAAGTGAAGGCCGCAAAGCCCTCCGGGACGCCGTGAACAAAACGGCGGTTTCGGCCAGAATGAAGTTGCAGCAAGCGGCGCAAAGCCGCTACACCATCAAGGCCGGCGGTTTCAAATCATCGGCGAACATCGAAAAGGCCACAGTCGGGAAGCTGGTTGCCACGATCAAAGTCAAGGGTGCGCCCCCGGTTTTGTCGGCATTTCACATGACAAAACCGAAAAGCGGTGTAAAGGCACAAGTATTAACCAGTTCAGGATTGAAAGCACTTGTGGGTTCCCGTGGAATCAAGGCCTTCGTCGCCACCGGCGGCAGAGTGGCCGGGCTGCCCGCCCAGAGAGTGGGCAAAGAGCGTTTTCCACTGCGTGTACCGCATGGCCCATCACTGCCGAAACAGTTTGAAATGGTCTACGAGGGCCGGGGTCTGAGATCAACGCCCCTAAAAGACGAGATTGAACGGCTGTATCAGCACTATGTCGATCAGCAAATCGAGAGGGTTTTATCAAAATGACAGCGAGATTTTTACAAGACGCATTGGTGGCCGCACTCGCAGAGCTGTTCAAAGAGCGAGTATACAAGACCCCCGGCGGGGACACCGCCCCGGTTTCGGTATTTGCTCAGAATTTGCCAAAGCGGAAGTCCGAGGAAGATGACGACCCGTTCCCTTACATAATCGTCCGACTGTCCGAGGGCGGCATCACAACCCAGACTGACCCCCACAAAGTAGAAGTTGTGCTTTTGGTAGGCATCTTCGACGACGATCTGTCAAACCAAGGGCACCGGGCGGTGCTGGAAATCCTCGAAACCATTCAACATCACTTCGAGGAAGTCCCCTTGCTGGACGGGCAATTCGTATTTGTTGATCCGTTTGAATGGGCGTTGCAGGACGAGGAAAGCTACCCCTATTTTTTCGGAGCGGCAAAAATGGCGTTCAATCTTCCGGCGACACGCCGCAAATGGAGTGAACTGGTATGAACAAAATTATTTATGTCGGCCCGACAATAGTCGGTGTGGCCGCAAAAAACACCGTTTACGACGAAATCCCGGAAGCGTTGCAGACGGCAATATCAAACGCCCCGTATCTGGGCGGCCTGTGCATACCGATTTCGGAATTGTCCCGGGCGATGATCCAGATAAAAAACCATAACGGGGCAATTTACACATTGTATAAACGGGCGCTGACGTACAGCGCCCCGAAAGGAGAGAATTAAAAATGGCATATCAGCATGGTGTGCGCGTATCGGAACAGGAAACCAGCGTAACAGCCCCGATTTTGGGGACTGCCGGTCTTCAGGTCGTTTTCGGCACCGCACCTGTAAACATGGCCGCCGACCCCTACGGCGTCACCAACAAACCGGTGATCGCGTATTCGTGGGCGGAGGCAGTTTCGCAGCTGGGTTATTCCGACGATTTCAAAAATTACACCCTGTGTCAATCCATGTACGCCAGTTTTAAACTGATAGGCGTGGCACCCGTAATTTTTGTGAATGTCCTTGACCCCAAAACGCACCAGAAGGAAAACGAAGCCACCACCGTCAACGTGGTAAACATGGAGGCAGTTGTAGAAACAACCGGCATTCTTCCCGACACCGTTGTCGTTAAAAATGAGGGCGGCGAAACAACATACCAAGAGGGAACTGATTACGTTTTGTCCTTCGATGACGGCGGTCAGTTGGTAATCACTCTTCTCGCAAACGGCACCGTCGCCGGCGAGAGCAAGCTGCAAGTTGAATCCAAGTCCATCGATCCCGGCAAGGTCGAGGCGAAGGACATCATCGGCGCCTCCGGCGGCGATGAGGAAAAGGGACTGGAGGTACTCCGTCAGGTTTATCCCCGTTTCGGAATGACCCCCGGTCTGATTATCGCCCCCGGCTGGTCGCAGGATCCCGACGTCGGTATAGTTCTGGCCGCCAAGTGCGAGGAAATCAACGGTTATTTCCGCTGTGAGGGGTTTGTTGACATTGACAGCAGCGCCGAGGGCTGCACAAAATACGCCGACGTCAAAACCGCCAAGGAAGATGCAGGAATATCCAGCCCCCACATCATGGCGCTGTGGCCCTGCGTTCAGTCCGGTTCCATGATTTTCTGGGCGTCTGCGGTCATGGCAGCATTGACGGCATATCTTGACGCCAACAATGACGATGTTCCCAACCTGTCCCCGTCCAACAAACTGGTCGGTGTGACCGGCACCGTTCTCGCCGACGGCACAGAAGTAATGCTGGATCAGACGCAGGGCAACACCGTCAACAGCTTCGGCGTGTCCACGTTCATCAACATGAACGGCTGGCGCACATGGGGCAACAACTCCGCCGCCTATCCGTCCACCACCGACCCCAAGGACAGATGGTTCAGCTGCCGCCGGTTCTTCAGCTGGTGGGGGAACAGTTTCATCCTGACATATTTTCAGAAGGTAGACGATCCCGCCAATACCCGGCTGATTGAAAACATCGTTGACAGCGAAAACATTCGTGGAAATTCCTATGTTTCCGCAGATAAATGTGCGGCTGCATATATTGAATTCAACGCATCGGAAAACACCGTCACCGATCTGATCGATGGCAAACTGACATTCCATCAGCATCTGGCGCCCTACGTGCCCGCCGAGGACATCCACAACATTTTGGAATTTGACCCGAACGCGCTAAGCGAAGCGCTGACGGGGGGAGGTGAATAATCATGGCAATCGCAGGAATCCCCGAAGTCTTTCATGATTTTAACATTTACAATGCCGGCAACAAACTTGTCGGCCTGACCGGCGAGGTGACAATCCCCGACTTTGAAAACCTGACCGAGACCATCAGCGGCGCCGGCATTCTTGGCGAGTACGAAGCGACTGTTGCGGGCCGTTATGGCAGCATCGAACAGGAAATCCCGTTCAGAGTCATCGACGAGGATTATTTCAAACTGATCAGTCCCAATGATCCCGTTGAATTGACGCTTCGCGGCGCCATCCAGTACAGCGTTAAAGCCACCGGCGGCGTTGACTATATGGGTATGCGCTACGTTCTCCGGGGTCGGTGCAAGAAAATTGCGCTGGGCACCGTCAAACAGGGCGGCCCCGCCGACAGCAGCGTGTCCATCGAAGTCACCTATGCCCTGATTGAAATGGACGGTAAGAAGCGGCTGGAGCTGGACAAACTGAACAGCGTTTTCCGTGTAAACGGCACCGACCTGTTGGCAAAAGTAAAGCAGTTGACCTGATAAAAGGAAAGGACGGATATAGAAATGGACAAAGACATTATTGAATTCGTTCCCGCCGAAAACGTAGAGGATGAAGACAGAATTGTAAAATTTTCCAAGACATACAAGTTCGAGGGGAGAGAGTACAGTGAAGTCGATCTCAGCGGGCTGGAGAACATTACGGCGGTAGACATGATCGAAGCGGATAAATATCTGGTTCGGAATGCCGTCGTATCCATGCAGCCCGAGGCGAATTTATCGTACACAATATTCCTGGCCAGCCGCGTCACGAAGATCCCCATAGAATTTTTCAAGGGGCTGAACATGAAGGACGCGATTAAAATTCGCTTGGCAGTAGCAAATTTTTGTTACGCCGAGGATTAAACCCCGGCGAAGGAAAGCAGCTGCGTAAAATGTGTTTGCAGCTGTCGATGACGTTAATGACAGGCGTGGACTATTTTCTGCGCCTACCCATTTCAGAATTATCCGAAACAGCGAAGGAGGCGGCAAGGTTAATTGGCAAGCAAAGAATACCAACTGGCGGTAAAAATCGTCGGTCAATTAGATAAATCATTCAATGCCGCCATAACGGGCGCAAAGGCCGGCTTGACCGGCCTCGGCGTTTCTGGCAAAGTCGGTTCCGTTGCTGTTAAAGGTTTGGGTATGGCAGCGAAAGCAACAGCGGCAGCCATGGCCGCCGCTGGAGCTGCTACCGTTGCAGTGGGAGCGGCCAGTATGCGAGTCGGAAAACAATTCGACACCGCAATGAGCCAGCTGGCGGCAACCATGGGAAAATCAACTGGCGAAATCACTGACCTTGAAGCCAAGGCAAAGGAAATGGGTGCAACGACAAAGTTCACCGCCACCGAGGCCGCTCAAGGTCTGAATATATTGGCAATGGCGGGCCTTGATGCCAAAGAGCAGATTGCAGGTATAGACACAGTGCTCAATTTGGCCAGCGCCGGCGCCATGGAAATGGAAAATTCAGCATCCTACATAACCGGCACCGTCAAGGGTTTTGCAGACAGCATGGACAACGCCCAGTATTATGCGGACTTAATGGCCAAGGGCGCAACACTTGCAAATACAAATGTTGCCGGCTTGGGCGAAGCGTTAAGTACGGCGGCGGCCACGGCATCAGGATACAGACAATCAGCGGATAGTGTAACATTATCTTTGTTGCGCCTCGCCGAACAGAATGCGACCGGCAGCGAAGCGGCAACCATGCTCAACAGGGCGATGGCGGACGTTTACACGCCCACAGCAGCGGCATCAAAGGCTCTAAAATCCTTGGGTATATCTGCGTATGACAGTGCAGGTCAAGCGCGTGATTTTAACGTTGTGGCCGATGAGATAAAGGCATCCTTGGCCGGAATGAGCGATGAACAGGCAAACGCTCTCAAAGCCACAATATTCACCACGCGCGGAATGAAAGCATTTTATAAAATGACAGCCGCCTCCGCCGCGACTGTTGACAAATTCAAAAACGGGCTTGCCGGGGCAAGTGACGGAATAGGCGCGGCAGCACAGCAAGCCGCAACGCAGTTGGATAACCTTGAAGGCGATCTAACATTGTTTTCTTCGGCGGTCGATGGGTTGTTATTAAACATATACGGTTCGATGAAAGAAAATTCCCGTGGGATAGTTCAGTTGGGAACAGAATACATCGGCCAACTGTCGAAAGCGTTCAACAGCGGCGGCATGAATGGGATGTTTTCGGAAATAGGCAATATCGTTGCTGACGGGTTTGCTCGCATAGCAGATCACGCCCCCGCATTCATAGACATGGGCTCGAACATGGTCGAAGCGTTTATTAACGGCATCAGCAATAACTCTGACGCCATCGGAGCTTCCGCCGGAAAACTGGCCGTATCTCTGGCATCGGCTTTTATTCGGCTCACACCCAAAATGATGGACACGGGCGGAAAACTGCTGGTAGCGTTCGGCAAAGGCATAGTGCAAAATTTACCGCAGTTGAAGGAGGCGGCGGTCGAAGCCGTCAAGTATTTCATGCAGGCGGCCAAAGACGCGTTCAAGGGATTTGCCAATTTCTTGGGCGACGATACAGTGTCACCGTTTGAAAAAATACTGGCGTTGACCCCGGCGCTGATAGGCGGTTTCGCCATTATCGACGGTCTCGGCGGCGCAATCAAAGGCGTTGTGAAATCGCTCAAAAGCTTCGGCAAATTTTCAAAGTCTACGACCAAAGGCCTCAAGAGCCAGCAAACAGTTATGTCCGCATTCGCAAAAAATGTTCTCGGCATCGGTATCGGTGTTGGCGCGGCGGCGGGCGGAATGTGGCTGCTGGCGGATGCGGCGACAAAAATCGCAGACGCAGGACCCAAAGCGTTGGTGGCTATGGTCGCCATGGCCAGCGGCGTGGCTGCGCTGATGTGGGTGGCGTCGAAACTTGGGCCGCAGTTACAGACCTGCCAAAAGGGTCTTATCGCATTCGGCGTCGGCGTTTTGCTGGCGTCGGCGGGAATGACCGCAATGGCGCTGGCGGCGGCAAAGCTCGTTGAGGCCGGGCCCTTGGCCTTCGCGGCCTTGGTCGTCATGGCGGGAGGCATCGCCGGGTTGATGGCCATTGCCGGGGCGATGGGTTCACAGCTCGCGGCGGCGACGCCCGGATTGTTGGCCTTCGGTGCCGCCGTAGTTCTCGCCGGTGTCGGCATGGGAATTATGGCATATGCGGCAACACAGATTGCAGCGGCAGGCGGGCCCGCAATAGCGGTGTTCGCCGGAATGGCCGTAGCCATAGCTGCGTTTATGGTAGTGGCCGCAGCCCTGGGCCCGACATTGATCGCCGGCGGCGCAGGTATGCTTCTGCTTGGAGCGGGACTTTTAATTGCGGCGGCCGCCATGGCGCTGTTGGCTAATACGGCCATACAACTCGCCTCTGCTGGTGGTCCGACAATAGCGGTAATGGCCGGCCTTGCCGTTGGAATACTGGCTTTCGGTGCGGCGGCGGGCGCACTTGCTCCCCTGCTCATTGCCGGGGCGGTCGCATTGGCAGCCTTCGGCGTAGCGATGGCAGTTGTCAGCGGGGCGGCAATACTCGGCGGCACCGCCATAGCCAAAATCACAGCCAGTTTACCGATCTTGGCCCAGTACGGCGCATCCGGGGCGGCGGCGATTTTGGCGCTGGGCACCGCAATGACGGTGTTCTCTGCCGGCGCTATTTTGGCCGGCGTAGGTTCAGCGGCGGCGGCGGTAGGCTTTGGCGCTTTGGCGATTGCGGCGGCAGCGGCTGACTTGGCATTCGCACCGTTGGCCATTGAAATGGTGGCGGTATCGGCGGCGGTGGCCACGATAGCGGCATCGGCATCCACAGCGGCCAGCGGTTTAAATTCAATGAAAAAATCATCCTCCGGGATGGTAACGTCTATGGCGAAACTGGCCTTGTCTTTCGCCCCCGTGGCAGCGGCAATATTGCCGTTCTCGGCAGCGGTAGCGGCAGGGGCAGCGGCAACAACAGCGTTTGCGGCATCGCTGACAGCGGCAGATGTCGCCCTCGCAGCCATGCAAATGGCGGTGAACGCCACGGCTGCCGGACTTATAACGATGGTTGCGGCAATGGCCATGTTCCAGGCACAGTCCGCAACTATGGGAACAGCGGCCAGCGAGGCCTCAGCGGCGTTTATTCAGATGATGGCGGCAGCGGTTCCGGCCTCGGCGGCGTTAATGTCTGTCGTTGCACCCTTGGCGGCGGCTTCGGCGGCGATAGCGGCCTTCTCAGCCGGCGCGATGAGCGGCGTGGCGGCTATGGCGGCATTAACGGCAGCGTTGACAGCAGTAACAACGGCGGCGGCAGTTGCCAACACATCACTGCAAACATTCAACACAACCACCGCACAAACGGCGGCGGATGTAAATTTCTTACAGGCGACGGTTCAGGCGGCATTCAACAACATCAGAAACAACATTGTAACCCAGATGAATCAGGCTGTGGCAGCTGTCCAGAACGGCGTGGCGGCTATGAAAGCGGCCATGAATTTCAGCTGGTCACTGCCGCACCTGAAGGTGCCGCACATCAAGGTTTCCGGCGCGTTCAGTCTTGAACCGCCTTCCGCTCCGAATTTCTCGGTCAGCTGGTACAAACAGGGCGGTATCCTCACCGGCGCTCAGATCTTCGGAATGTCCGGTAACACCCTGCTGGCCGGCGGCGAAGCCGGGCAGGAAGCCGTCCTGCCGCTGAGTGAACTGTGGAAAAATATGCGGGCCGTAATGACTGACGTGCTTCAGGGCTTCAGCAGCGGCAGCATGACCGCCACCGCTGACAGGCTGGACGCGGCGATCGATGGCAGCAGGGAAATGTCTTTCAGCGATATATCCGCCGAATTTGACAATGCGCCCATGCCGGGCGGCGGGAGCAGTCCCGCACCGAGCCCGGTATACACCATAACATTCAATCCCACATATCAGTTCTACGGCGACGCCCCCACGCGGGAAGACATGATCGGAGCGGCCCGGATCAGTCAGGACGAATTTAATGACATGATGGACGCATGGACGAAAGACCACAGCCGCCGGGATTTTTGAGGAGGTATGACATGGAATATTATACCACCGTGGCCGGCGACGTTTGGGACATCATCGCTAAAAAATTTTACGGAAATGAACTGATGGCCGACCGGATAATGCAGGATCGCGAAAACATAACCCTGTTGGATTACGCGGTGTTCCCTTTCGGGATAGTTTTACATATCCCGGAAGTCACCGAGGAACAGTCGTATCAGGACAATTTGCCCGACTGGAGGCGGAGCTGATGGCGAGGGGTAGGCGGGCCACCGTGGCCATGGTATATAATGACCGTGACGCCGCGCAAATGGCCCAGTATATAACCAATTTCAAATATTCGGACGTGGCGTCGGGTTCCAGCGACAGCATCAGCGTGGAACTCGACGACCGCGACCGGTTGTGGATCGGGCCGTGGTTCCCACAGAAGGGCGACCGCCTGAAGCCGTCAATCGTGCTGCAAAATTGGGACAAGGACGGCACCACGGAAGAAATCAAATGCGGGACATTTGAAGTAGATGATTTTTCCTTCAAGGGCGGCCCCATCTGCTGCACCATTGACGCCCTCGCCCTGCCTTCGTCGTCTGGGTTCAAGGCGACGGAGCGCACTAATACATACGAAAATACCACTATCAAGGAAATAGGCCTTGAGGTGGCGCAGCGGGCCAACATGGAACTGTTCTACGACGCGGACACGATAAACATCGAAAACGTGGCGCAGGACAATCAGACCGACTGCGCATTTTACAGCGAGCTGGTAACAAAATTCGGACTGGCCATGAAGATATACAATGACCGGATCGTCGTATTTGACGAAGCGGCCTACGAAGAAAAAGACCCTGTGGCCGTAATGACCGAGGCGGATTTTGAACCCGGCTGGTCGTGGGACACCACCAGCGACGGCACATACACGGGTGTCAAATATCAATATCAACACCCGGAAAAGGATCAGACGTTCACCGTGGAAATCGGCGGCGGCGACCGCATCCTGACCTGCAACGATGCGGCCAACAATCAGACCGAGGCCACATTGATTGCGCTGGCGAAACTGAACAACGCCAACAAAGGCACCACAACAATGAAAATAACGCTTCGCTCGGCGCGGCCGTTCATCGCGTCCAGCTGCGTACAAATAGACGGGCTCGGCCAGCTTGGCGGCAAATACTACATCGAACAGGCAGACACTACCGTTGACAACGGCACTAAAACCGCTCTCTCCCTTCGCCGCATTGAAGGGCGGTTCACAAAGACCGGAGAATTCACGGGGCCGGTGTCCATATCCAGCAACACACCGGAACAGAAAACCGCCGAAGCTGAAAAGCAGTATCGCCCCGGCGACAGAGTGCGCGTCACTCAGGGCGCCAAGGATTACAGCGGCGTCCAGTTGGCGGCGTTCGTATACACCACCGTTTACACCGTCATTCAGGTGGGTGGAAACGGTCTGCCCGATGACCGCATAGTTATCGGCATCGACGGCGAAGTGACGGCGGCGGTTCACGCGGCGGATTTATATTTGGCATAGGGGGAAAAGCGTAATGGAAAAACAGGTTTTACGCATCGGAAAAATATCCAGCGTCAATTTGGAACGGGGCACGGCCCAAGTGACATATGAGGATCGGGACAGCTCAACAACAAACAATTTCCCTTTTCTCGCGTGGACGTGCTGGCGGCCAAAGGTCGGGGAAACCGTGCTGGTGGGCCATCTTACCAACGGCAGCGCAACGGCGGTGATCATTGGCCCGATCTGGCACGAAGGTTGTCGGCCCGCCGACATCGGGACACGGGAACTGAAAGCGCAGCACATAGAATTTGACGCTTTCGGCGACGGCATTAAAACAGATATTCCGGAATTATATTACGAACGTTAAGGGGGCGGCACCATGGCAATGATCGGATGTTGGGGAAATGACCTGATTTTTTCTACCAGCGACAGCCGGATATTGACATTCAGGGATTTTTCCCGGACGGTATCATCCTCTTGGGCCAGTCACAGCCGCATCGGCCTGAAAGACCGGACGGAATTTGTGCGCCCGGAGCTTCAAAAAATAAAATTCACCATGGATTTAAACGCCACGCTTGGCGTCCGACCCAGAGCAATGCTTGAGTTTTTAGAAAACGCCGTCGAGGACGGTGTTGTGAATACATTGGTGATCGGCGGCAAGGCCGTCGGGAAAAACCAGTGGAAAATCACAGACACCAGCGAAGCCTGGGAGATCATATATTCCGGCGGCGAATTGGTGTCCGCAAAGGTGGACGTGACGATGGAGGAATATTTATGACGCTGGCTGACATTGAATTTAATATTCGCGGCGAGTTGTCCGACAAGGAAGACATTCTGCGCTGCCTGCAAAATTTATTCATGACACCCGTGGGCACCGTACCACTCGATCGGGATTTCGGCATAGATAATTCAATTTTGGATCGCCCGATGAACATTGCCAAAAATCTGTTCACTGTCGAGGCAGCGGACAAAGTCCGACGCTACGAGCCGCGAGTATCCGTCCAAGAAACGGAAATCACCGCCACCAATGACGGCGAGATGAAAGTGAAAGTGGTGATAACAAATGCCTAACACCCTGCAATCGGTTTTCGATTTGCCCGACGTGTCATTCATAGAAAACGACACCCTGCAAAACACGTTGAACCGCCTGATCGCGAACTACGAGAAAAAGTACAAAGAAATCACCGGCAAGGCGAAAAGCCTCGCCCCGGCTGACCCTATGCGGATATTATTAAACGCCATCGCCGAGGATGTATATCTGGCCCTGATGCACGTTGACCGTGCCGGCAAGCAGGATTTGCTGAAATACAGCTACGGTGAATTTCTGGACAACCTCGGCGCGGGCCGCAGCGTCACCAGACAACAGGCAGCAGCGGCCACGGTAACGGTGCGGTTCACACTGTCGGAGAAAAAGAATTACGTCATCGGAATCCCAAAGGGCACCCGAGTCACCAACGGCGACGGCATATATTTCCAGACCACGGAATACACCGAAGTCAAAATAGGCGACACCACCGTTGACGTCGTGGCGGAATGCACTGAGGTGGGCGTCAAGGGGAACGATCTGGTTCCCGGCCAGATAAATATTATCGTCGATCCTATCGCATACGTCGAAAGCGTGACCAACGTTGACACCTCGGACGGCGGCGCTGAGCTGGAAACGGACGCCAGCTTCGCCGAACGAATTTACCTTGCGCCGTTCAGCTACAGCGTGGCGGGGCCCGAGGGCGCATATATCTACTGGGCCAAAACGTACAACACCAGCATCGGATCAGTGAAACCCGTTTCACCGTCTCCCGGCGCGGTGGATGTGTATATTTTGATGGACGACGGCACCACGCCCAGCCCCACCATAGTGAACGGGCTGCAGGAATATCTGCGGGACAACAACATCCGTCCCCTGACCGATAATGTCACGGTGAAAACACCAACCGAAAAACAATTCAATATTAACCTGAAATATTACATAAACCGCAGCGACAGCGGCAGCGCCACACAAATTCAGGAAATGGTGAACACCGCAATAAACGAATTTGTTGAATGGCAGACCACCGAAATCGGCAAGGACATTAACCCATCGGAACTGATTAAAAAAATCCGCGCCGCCGGCGCAAAGCGAGTTGAAGTCACGGCCCCGGTGTTCACCGTGGTGGCGGAAACGGAAGTTCCCCGCTGCGGCGAGCAAACGGTGAATTACGGAGGGCTGGAAGATGATTAACGTTTACGACAGCCGGATAACCGACATCATCAACAACGAATCCAAATATAATCCGGAAATACAGGCGCTGGCCTACGCGTTGCAAATAGAAAAACAACACGTTTTGGACTTGGCGGCCAGAACCCGAACGATCGCAATGATCGACCAACTGCCGGAAAGAATACTGGACGTTTTGGCCGTGGAGTTGAGGACACCGGGTTATTCCGAAGATTACCCCATTGACATAAAACGGACGCTGGTCAGGGGCACCCTGACATTTTACAAAAAACTGGGCACCCCCGAAGCCGTCAACTGGGTAGTCCGTTCCATCTTCGGCGGCGGCGAGGCTGTGGAGTGGTTTGATTACGAGGGACGTCCGTATTTTTTCAAACTGGAAATAAACATCCCGGACAGCGGCATCACGGCGGCCCAGCAAACCGATGTTATTCTGGGCGTGGACGCCTGCAAAAACGTCCGCTCATGGCTGGAACTGATAGATTATTACACGCATTGCCCCACCGACGTCAAGGCCGGTTCCTATGCCTCATACGTCGAGCGACTGGACGTCTGGCCCGAGGGGAAAGGAGCATGATGATTTATGGCTGAATATAAAACCATGGTAACCGACATCGGCATTAAAAAAATTGCCGACGCCACTCTGAACGGCGCCAAGGTCGACATCACCGAAGCCGCTGTCGGAGACGGCGGCGGTCAAGCCTACGTCCCCACCACGGCGCAGAAAAAGCTGAAGCGGGAGACGTGGCGCGGCCCGATAGTCTATAAACAGATAAACGAACAGGACGAAAACATTATTGACATCAAAATCATGCTGCCCTCAGACGTCGGCGGCTTCACCGTTCGCGAGGCGGGTCTGTTCGATGACAGCGGGGACATGATCGTTGTCTGCAACATTCCGCCCACGGAAAAAGTCATAGCAAAGTCCGGCGTCGCCAATTCCCTGACATTATATATGCACGTCATTTTTTCGGACATGGAAACGGTGGAAATCAAGGTTGAGCCCACGTTGGACGTAATGACTCGGGACGAAGTGGAAGAGGCGTTATCCAATTTCGCCAATTCAATTATAACCGAAAACATGGTCATTCCCCACACCGGCTGGATAAATTCCACCGACCCGACCCACAGCGGCGAATATCAGCGGGACGTTCCCATGGAACAGGCGCTGCTGAAACATTTCCCCTGCGTCCACATCTTGGAACCGTCCCGCGAAATCGCCCGGGCCGCCGGACTGTCATCCGAGAATGACGCGGTGGACCATGCAATCAGATTTTGGGCGAAACGCGTTCCGTCGGAAGACATGACCGCCAACGTTGCTCTGCTGTTCCCCCAGCGCGACGGCAGCGCGTCCGGCGGAGGCGGAGAAGGCGGCGGAGGCACCCCCGGTGAATACGTTTTGCCCGTTGCCACTGATACACGCCTCGGCGGCGTGAAAGTTGGCGGTGGCAGAGGAATAAACATCACTCCCGACGGCACGCTGTCCACACCGGCAATGCTGAATGAAAACATCGCAACAGACGAGGACGCCAAGTCCCTGATAAATGAAATTTTTGGAGAATAAAAATAGGAGGTTTTACCATGGAAAGAGACGAAAAAGTTTCCCGCGTCAAAACATTAAAAGAGGTGATTGAAAAACTGAAGACCGAGGTCGAGGGACAAATATCGGCCGTAGACGGGAAGGTCGACAAAATCAGCGTCCCCACCAAAGTCAGTCAGTTGGCCAATGACAGCAAGTATCAGACCGAGGCACAGGTGGACGCCAAAATCAGTGCGGTTTATAAGCCCGGCGGTTCAAGGGCCTTCGCCTCGCTGCCCCAGCCCACAAAGGACGTGCTTGGGATGGTGTACAATGTCACCGACGCGTTCACCACTAACACGTCATTCGTGGAAGGGTCAGAGAACAACTACCCCAAGGGCACAAACGTTGTCGTGGTGTCCGATGGCAGCGCATACAAATTCGACGTTCTGTCCGGTTTCGTAGACCTGTCCAACTATGTCACCAAGGACGGCAGCAAGGTTTTGTCCACCAACGACTATACCACCGCCGAAAAAAACAAACTGGCGGGCATAGCCGAAAAGGCGACCAGGGTGGAGGGCAGCACAAACGGCAAAATCAAAATCAACGGCACCGATACCACCGTTTACACTCACCCCTCCGGCAACGGCAATAATCACATTCCCATCGATGGAGCGTCCGGACAGTTTCTGGGTTACAGCGTCGCCGGCACGGCAAAGTGGACGACTCTCCCTGCTGCGTCCAAGACGGTGGCCGGCACAATGAGCGCCGCTGATAAGACCAAATTGGACGGCATCGAACTGGCCACAGACGAGGACGCGCAATCCCTGATAGCGGAATTATTCCCGACGGAATAAGGAGGCGGCACAATGGCGAAATATTTTAACGACAAGCACGAAAAAAGTTTCATAACGAAAATCAAAGAGTGGGTTCTCGGTTTGATGGAGACGGCAACTGAGGCCATTGAGGAACTCTCTGAAAAAATCTCCTCTACCGTGGGTTCTTACACCTGGTATCTCGACACCGACGAAGTAAAGGACCTTGGCAATAAATCCTACGGCACCATGGCGAGCTGTCAGACCGACGCCTTCGTGGGCAAGTGGTTCTACCTTTGCACCACAAATTCCCGGTCGGGCAGCGGCCCATATCCGTCGAAGTATACCGTCGCCGGGGCAAACGGCAAGGTCAGCTACGGCGACTACGTTATGTGGACGGGCAGCAGACTTGTGCATATCAGCATTAACGAGGCCAAGTCCAGCGACGTAAAGAACGGCGACGGACACTACAGCTCCACCGGCGGCGTGGACGGCCTGATGAGCTCCACGGACAAGGCGTACCTCACCGACCTGATAAACTCCTTCTGGGGCAAGACGCACATCCCCGTCCGCCACTGCAAGGACAGCACGGACGCCAACATGAAAAACGGCTGGCTGGTGAACTGGTGCCGGGAGGACGGCTGGTACATCGGCGGTTTGGGCGCGGACTGCGTGAACCATCCGCCCTACACCGGCGGCAACAAGGTGAACTGGCTGCTGCTGGTGGTCAACGGCATGAAGGGCGCGGAAAACGAGGACTGGTACAATCTGCGGGTGCAGGTGGCCTTCGACGTCAAGAACAGCATTATTTATATGCGTCGGGGCTGGATAAGCGGCAACACATGGGCCACGGACGGTACGGACGGCTGGACAAGAGTAGGCGGATTGACGTATGAATTGACTCGGGATGACACCGATATCGGGCTTCAAGATTCGACAGGAAAGGGTTTGCTCATTCCGCAAGCGCTTGTTCCCCTTGCAGGCACACCTGATAGGGGCAAATTTCTCAGCGTTACAAGCGACACGGGTCAATATGGATGGACGAACTTACCAATGGCTACACAAAACGACAATGGCCTGATGAGCGCTGCGGATAAGACCAAGCTGGACGGGCTGGGTGCGCCCAGCATATGTCTTGGGACGTCAAAAATAACCGTTGACAAAACTTCCGACACAACGGTTACCTTCCACTGTCCGGGCTATTGCTTCATCGACGGCGGAGAAAGCACCAACTACTCCGTTACAGGAACTGTCAACAAGCTCAGCGACAGCGGGGCCGACCTGACGCTGGACACCGACCTTGAAACAGTCACTCTGACGCTGCACGACACATTTTCATATCCGTTGTTCCTGATCTACTTCGGATTCGTGCCCGACTATCTACCAAACGGCAGAGTCGCTCTCGGATTTTATGCGGACGTAAGGCCGTATCCCGAAGGCCTCACGGGGGCCGTGCCGTTAGGCAGGGTTCAGGCAAGCGGCCTCAAAACATTTGAGAAAGCTCCGGAACCCTTCGACCAACGAGTGTCTGTGGGTTCCGGCTGGGAGCAGTAATGAGGGAGTGAAAAAATGAAAGGAGTAACCAACGTTCCCGCGCCGGTGACGGCGGAGGAATTTAAAGATGTGGCCGATAAGGCCCACACCCACGAAAACCAAACAGAACTGGACAACCTGACACAGGACGTCATTAACAACAGTCACACCCACGACAATAAAACCACACTGGACAAAATTACCGAGGAGAAAATCGAAGAGTGGGATAATAAGGGCAGCGGAGCCGGAGACGTGACCGGCCCGGACAAAGCCACGGAGGGCAATCTTCCCGTCTTTGCCGACGGCACCGGGAAGGAATTGAAGGACAGCGGGGTCAATATTGAAACGCTGACAACAAAAACGGGATTTACGGTACAGTGGGGTTTTGCATGGTGGGAATTTGTCAAGGATGATTTAAACAGGGATGTGATGACAGTACACAACCCCAGCGATTTTTTTGTTAGAGTATTTAATTTTAATAAACAAATGGCTACTTGGACTTGGGAAGAAGCTAATTCTCAATTACAAACTCCGTTCAGTGAATACAGCGGAGGTGTGCGTACCCTTACGTACCCAGTAAATCGCCGTGACCAATCAAATATATATTATGACCCAATAATCAATCAACTTTCGACGGTTCAGGTTAGCAGCGACGGTACTGCGGAACCTCCCACAAATACCGCCGTGATAATTGCCTCGTTCGCCCCTGAATTCAACAAAATTGAAAATACCTTATGGCGAAACCCTTGGTTATTTGGTTTTCCGCAAGCAAGACCGGCATATGTTCCACCGGAGATAAGAAAATATGCGGCCATTACGTATCTGAAATTCGATAAATATGATTACGCTCAACGAACTATCACGTTAAAACCCACATTTAGTTTTGGCCCGCTATTTACTTCCCAGTACTGGGGTTGGTACGGTTCTGAAGACAATTTCACACGTTCAGTGACACCAATTACCGAAGAAATGTTCCAGAAAAATATCAGTTCAATCAATGGGTTATCTTGCACATTTAAACGTAGTGACACCGCTGACCAGATTACCGAAGTGGAATTCAAATATACGGAAGGCGAAGGCGGCGAGATATTTGTCACGCTTGACACAGGCACTTTTCCTGGCACTATCCGCTATACCTCATCCGGTTGGGCACAGAGTAGTAGCTCCTATGATGAAGCGTTACCCCTTGCATTTTTGCAATTCCCATCAGAAAACTGTACGCTCGCCGACCCGGAAATAACCTACCAACTATCCCATAAAGTCTACTATGGTATTGACTGATATGTAGCGGAAAAAGAGGCACCCCGCGAGCTGAAATTTTCGACATTACCTACAATCAAAAACGGAGGTGACAGCATGGACACAATTATAACATTCACACCGGCGTCCCTCATCGCCGGAATTGTGGCGGCTTGCGCGGGCTTCTCAAGTATAGCCGCCGCTGTGGGGTTGGTAATAAAATGGGTTCAGTCCGCCAAGGCCCCGGCCAAAAGAGTTGACGAGCGGTTGGCCGCACTGGAAAACACTGTCGAGGATTATAAGGAATATTTCGACAACGACAAAAAGCGGATGGAATCCATCGAGACTGGCAGCAAGGTCACGCAGAAAGCCATATTGGCGCTGCTGTCACACGGCATCGACGGCAATGACATCGACGCCTTGAAAGCGGCCAAGGCAGAGCTGCAAGAGTATTTAATCGAAAAAAATTAAAAAGAAAGGAAGATAAAAATGAAAATCAACTGGATTGTACGACTGAAAAATAAAGCGTTCTGGCTGGCGCTGATACCCGCTGTCCTGATTTTAATTCAGGCGGTGGCCAACGTTTTCGGCTTCAGCATCGAACTCGGAAGCTTGGGCGAGAACCTGCTGGCGGTGGTAAACGCCGTGTTCGCAGTGCTGGCCATCATCGGAATTGTGGCCGACCCCACCACCGAAGGGCTGGACGATTCCGATCTGGCCATGACCTACGACGCACCCAAGCCGGCAGACGCCGACGAACAGTTGACCGGCTACCGGGATATGTTCCCCCGACCTCCCGCGAACGGCGGCAAAGGCGGTGACGCGCGATGAGTTACGTATTAAAAACCAACACCGCCAACAGCGGCAACTACGGCGGCAGCCGTGCCCTGAGTAAAATCAAATACATAGTGATCCACTTCACCGCCAACGACGGCGACACCGACGAGGGCAACGGCAAATATTTTCACAACACGGTCGTCAAAGCGTCCGCCCATTATTTCGTTGACAGCGACAGCGTGACCCACAGCGTCCCCGACGGGCGCGTTGCCTGGTCGGTGGGCGGCAGCAAGTACGGCGACTGCGCCCAGACCGGCGGCGGTCGGCTGTACGGGACTGTGAACAACACAAACAGTATCAGTATTGAACTGTGCGACGACCGCAAGGACGGCGCGATTTATCCCTCTGCGGCAACTATCGAAAACGCCCTGGAGCTGACGCGGCAGCTGATGGAAAAATACAACGTCCCCGTCGAGCGGGTGATCCGTCATTTCGATGTGACCGGCAAACACTGTCCGGACTACTGGTGCGGGACGGCGGCCAAAAACGCCGCGTGGCTGTCGGAATTCCGCGACAAACTCGGCGGCGCTCCGGCGGAGGAAGACCCGACCCCTGTTCTGGTTTACGGATATGTCGGCGAGGCGGTGCGGCGGCTGCAAACCATATTGAACGGCCTGGGCTTCGGGCCGCTGGACGTGGACGGCAGCTTCGGCCCGGCCACACTTGCAGCGGTAAAGGCGTTCCAGCAAAATAATGGTCTGGATGTGGACGGCAGCGTCGGCCCCTTGACCTGGGGCAAGCTGCTGGGCGATCCGGCACCGGCGCCCACCGAGCCCCCGACGCCCACCGAAACCGAGGTGCCGACACCCGCCGAAACCGAGATCCCCGTTTGGTATCTGGTGCGTGTCACGGCGGCGGTGCTGAATGTCCGTAAGGGCCCCGGCGTCCGGTACGGCATCAGCACAAAAATTTACGGCGGCGAGGTTTACACCATCGTTGACGAACAGGACGGCTGGGGAAAACTGAAATCCGGCGCCGGCTGGATCAACCTGGCCTATACCGTGCAGAAATAGGGAATATGCGAAACAGGCGCCATGCGGCGCCTGTTTTTTGTGTGTGGTTAATTATCGTTATCGTTTGAAATTCCCATGTCCGAGCGGACAAGGCCGGTTATATATTCGTTCAGGCTCATACCGAGGGCCTCGGCACGTTGCTTTATGGCGTCCTTTTGCCCTTTTTTCACGAACAGGTTTATGCGATCATAATTTTTGGCGGCATAGCGATTTTTTACGGCTGCCGAGGTGTAGGTTTTTCTTTTTTCAGCCATGTCCATTCCTCCGTGATCATTTTTTCGATTTCATCTCCCGCCACAGGGCGAAGAGCAGCGCCGCGATAGCGAGGTCGAGAATGATTTCAACGACGTTTAAAATATCTGACAACATTATTTTCACCTCCTACTTGACAAGATCGATTAAACGTGATACAATATTGGTGGCAGGGCAAGGGGCCGAAGCCCCCGCCCTCAACTTGTGAGTTCCTTGATAAGTTCGATCAAGGCAACTGCAAGCTGAAAGATTGCGGTAAGAAGTAAGATTTTGTTGGGATCAGGCTTCTTGCCGTTTTTCTTTTGCCGACTCAATTTCTTCGCCTCCTCTCTATGGTTATATTATAACATACTTGTTTAAGTATGTCAAGTGTTTTTTGAAAATTTTTTAAAAAATTTTTTCGTAGTGTGGCCGGGATAGTGACCGGCTCTCCTGCAGCCCCGTCACTCTGCTAAGTCAAAAACTATGGCGTTTTCTCCGCGCAATAAGGTGCCATAGACCCTATACGACCTTTCCCTGAGGTTCCACCCCGTTATCAATGCGATTTCCGCAAGCAAGCCCTTGTGAAAAAACCTAACATTCCCACCAGAATTGTTTTCCTTAGAAAATTTGACCGCGTTAGGAGTGTTTTTATCGCACACCTGGACAGCCATTTTTTTAGCCGAATAATCGAACAGGAAAATTACATATTCCGGGCTACCCAGTTTTCTTGACACCGATTTGCCGAAAGTTACGCTATTTTGCCTGACTGAGAGCACCGGTGTACCATCGTTAAAATTAAAAACCTCGAAGCCTTCCAAACTCATGCGCCCTACCATATCAATCTTCCCTTCTGCCCGTCTTGCCGATAGCTCAGCCTTGATTTTTTTGATATTTTATTTCAATTCAGACAATTCCTTACCGGCTCCCCGAAGGGGAACCGTCACTCTGCGATTATTTTATAATCTTGCGCCGCTGAAGTTGTACAGGGTGCCTTCCAGATTATTCTTGCCGGCAACATATTTGTCGGCTTTGTTATCGTAGTAACCGTAGTCGCGGACAACGTAATGCTTGGAATTGTCAATGGTTTCAGCGATGCTGAAGTAGGTGCGAGATTTGCCGTAGTTTTCCCAGTCCCTAACCTTGACCTCGTAGTGATAACCGGGAGCGGTGGCGATGGCGGTGGCGATGGTGTTCAATCTTTCAATCAGTTCAATCTTTGTCATTTTAAACATCCTTTCAAAATTTTTTATTTCCCTTTCCTGTTTACATCTATATTATAACACTCACACGAATGTTTATCAATAGTAATGTTGCACAAATATACAGTCACATGATTGTTTATTTTGGCGAATTGACAAAAACATTCATATGAGTTATAATAATGATGAATGGAGGATGACAAAATGCCAAGGAAAATAACGATCACCGACAACATGACACCGCTGGCCACGAAGCTGGTCGAAACCGGCATGACAAAAAAAGCCCTGTCGGAGGCGAGCGGCGTCCCCCTCGGTACTATTGACCAGTGGGTGCGGCGCATCAGAATTCCCCGGGACGTGTATCAACTGTACAAGGTGGCCAAGGTTTTAGAATGTCATATCGAGGATATAATTGAACCGGAGGCAGCGGCCGCCGAGGAGATAAAAGGGGAGGCGCCGGGGGATGATTGACACAAACGTTTTTTATAATTTCGTCAAGGTGGGAGCGGCTGCCGGCATCCCATGTGCCGAAGCTGTCCAAAATCTTCAAACGGCTCTGCGCAGTTTGCCGTCGATGGATCCCCGCGAGGCCGAAGCCCTGATCCGGATGAACCCGAACCTTTCACGGCTTCAGCGCTGGCGGCTGATCCGGTGGATTAGGCGCACAAAAAACGGCGGCAAGGGTATTGACATGGCCGCGTCGGTATGATACAATTATACCATAATAAATGAACCTCGCAAAATGCAACAGCCCCGACAGTTTTCCAACTGCTGACGGGGCTGTTGCAAAAAACAGGCGCTCCGGGGCGCCTGTTTTTTTGATCCCAACATTTATTTTATCGTTTAAAAATCCCCAAATCCTGCGCCATCAGCAGTTTTAAATACAGCGGGCACTCTCGCTGTCCGCCCGCCCAGTTTTCCACTGTGCGTAACGGTATTACAAAATGTCTGGCAAATGCCACCTGCGTCATACCAATCGCATTTATTAAATCCCGAATGGACATATGGACAGCCCGATGTATACCGCGAAGGATTTTTACGGCCTCATCTCCGTCCGGGGAAATTTCATCAAACCAATCAGGATAACCGTACTCGCTCACGAACAAATCCTCGTCGGGTTGTGTTATGGCGTCTTGCACCACGTTCATGTAAATTCCATCAGTCATTACTTTCTTTCTCCTTCTGGTTTCGTAACAGGGCATATATATAATTGTAACTGCAACCATACTCATCCACCACCCTTGCGGGCGAATGGGTGGTCTTGTAAACTGAAATCATTCCTTGACGACAATCAGGACAATAATTTCCGCGATTAATAACCGCACCGCATTTCACGCAATACGTTTCAGGATGACGTGCCCGCCTGGCTGCGTTAATTTTATCTTTGGTTTGCGGGTACAGTTCACGCCGCCGATTTTTTCGCCGTAACAGGGCGTCGTTATCCAGTTTGTAATAATACTCCGTCCCCTGCTGATTATCAATTTGACGGCGCATTTCATCACGGCAATTTTCGCAGTAAATTTGCATCCCGCTGTTGACAACATATTCCGCCCCACAGTTTTTGCAAATGTCGATATCGCCGATATGACGTTCATAGCCATATTTTGAATGATACCGGCCGCGTGCCCGCTGTCTTTCCAACCGACACTCGGGGCAATACCACGCCCGAGGACCGCCGGAGAAGACAGTCCCACAGGTGCGGCAGACACGATTATTGTATATCGCCATCAGTCTATAACCCTCAGCACAACGGCATTTTCCAGCTCTGCGGGGTCAAAATCCAGATCGTGGATTTCGTCGGGACAGTCGCGGGCAATGTCCGTCATAACATCATCCCAGTTAAACAGGTCTTCGCTGCTGGCATAGGCGTCAGTTAATTTTTTGTACTCCGCCTCGTTGGCCGCGTCGGTGTCGTCCCCGTGCTTTTTGGCAATGACGTATTCACGAACGGCGTACAGATCAGCGCCGGTGTAACAGTCGCGACCGTTGGACAATGTCGGAACAATACGGTATTGTTTGCCATTTGTGCAAATTATCAGGTCTTCGCCAAAAATTTCAGGGTTTGTGGTTAAATAATAGGTAGTCATGTTTAACATCCTCTCTCTTTTTTTCATTTCCTGTTTACGATTATATTATACCACTCAGTGGGTGGTATGTCAATACCTTTTTTGAAATTTTTTAAGGAGTTTTTGGAAGAATTTTCACGTAAAAATTCACATAAAAATTCGCATAAAAACACGGCAGCCATTGACTACCGTGTTTTTAGTTTTTACCGCCGTTTTTCAGGCAGCAGCATATCCAGAACGAACACCGACCCGAGGAAATATATCGTTGCTGGAGTTCGTATAACCTCCTCATTGCTTAAGGACAAGCTGCTCAACACCTGCGGCGAACTCTCAGCAACTCCAATACGCGACATCGAAGTATTTAAACTCTTGGTCGGCGGCGATACAATTATGGGGGAATTTAAGGGCAAGTCACCGTTTTTCTTCCAAAATAAGTGTCGATTATTATATGCAGGCAATATGCTGCCCCCGGTAAAGAATGAGGATTACTCGAGAGCCTTCATCAATCGTCTTGTTGTGCTTAATTTTCCGACAGAAATTCCCAAAAGCGAAATGGAGCGCAATCTTCTGAAGCATTTGACGGAAGAAGCGGACGCGATATTTTTTCGTGCAATGGTTGAGCTAAAGGGGCTTATCGACAACAACTTCTCCTTCGTTATACTACCGGACTCCGAAAACATTTTGGACGATTACGCTTTCCAGTCCCTAAACATTGATGTTTTTGTTGACGAGCAGTGTGAAAAAGGCAATAATTGCCGAGTACATACCGTTACGCTTTATGAAGCCTATAAAAAGTTTTGCAGAGAAAATGCCGTGACACCAATAAGTCGGGCTTTGTTTTCCCAAAAAATTGACTCTTTAATCGGCGTACGTCATGGTCGTTTCAGGATGAACGGAAGCAATCCCATGAGAGGTTTTGAAGGAATAGGCTTAAAAGGCTCTGCCCCGGATATGGACACCGATGGCGAGTCGGAAGATAAAGCTTCTGTAGCTGATGAGCGGGAAGGAGGTGAGATTTGATGAAAAAGAGTATCTCCCTTAAAGTGAGCGAGGACGTTTTTCGAGAAATCGAACGTCGGGCAGGTCTTATGCAAGTAAGCCGAACCGAAGCGATAGTATTATCCATTTTGAATTCCAAGCTCATCAATATTGAGGAAGGCCACAAGCTTGTTGCCCTCCTCCACAAAGTTGACTGTGCTCTCGTAAATGGCAGATTTGGATCGGAAGAAAAGGCTATGATAAAGGAGGCGTGTGACGAAATATGGCAATTATTAAGTTTAATAACCGAAAAAGTTCAACAGATGCCCGAGGAATAAACCAACTTAAGAGAGGAATCGAGTATATAACTGATTCAAGGAAAACTCGCCCGGGTCTCATCGGCGGCATTGGCATAGACGCCCAAAATGCCTTTATGCGAATGACAGCCGTAAAAAAAATTTATCACAAGCCCGGTGGACGGCAGTATGTGCATTTCATCGTCTCTTTCAGGGATAAGGTCCCGGAGTCCGAGGCTTTGGACATTGCCGGACATTTAGCGTTGTTTTATGATGACTTTCAAGTGTTGTATGCAGTGCATAACAACACAAACAATGTACATGTACATTTCATCATAAATACGGTAAATGTAACAGACGGCCACAAGTATAGCCAAAGCCGGCGAGAACTCCAACAGTTAAAAAATTATTTTCAGCTTCTTTGTGACCAGCGATCCATTGATGTAGGAAATATTGATATTGGAGATGATGCAGATTTCGAATTAGTTCGCGGTTGCGTCGATGATGAAGATCTTGAACCCATTGACTTCTCCGCAGGAGAAATACCTGAATTCAAATCAAGGTACAGTATTAATCCGGTGGTTTTTGTGAAGGATGGCAAGATTCCCGATTCGCTGCCGTTCTATAAGGAAGTAGTAACGGTCGAGGGTACAGATGGACCAACTACGAAAATAGTGGACAGAGCCGTAATGTTCACGGAGAGAACCGATGCCAACAATCCACCGCCATTCCTTGAAGATGTATGGGCAAGCATGATGGCCGGCAACATAGCCCCTAAAGCCCCGATTAAGCCAGTGTTTTTCATAAACGAGATAAATTCCCGTAACACAAAGGAATCAACAGTTATGGGAAACAACTCTATCTCATCTGTGAATACAGACGGCGAAGATAATCATACAAAATCATAAGGAGGTGATCAACATGACCCAAAGGGAGCTTGATGTCATTTTCGGAAGTGGAGAAGCTTCTGCCGACCTGCTTTGCGAGACAATTCACAGTGTACTCCACCCGGAGACAGCAGAAGGAGATGATAGTTCAAACAACGTAGAAGCGGCATAAAAGAAGATTTATAACTCCAATAGGAAGGAGGTAAGAGTATGGCCGTATCTCGGCGCGCAGCCGCCTATGCCCGTTTTTCCAGCGATATGCAGCGTGAAGAGTCCATAGACGCCCAAGTAAGGGCGATAAGAGAGTTTGCCGATAGAAACGGTTATACTCTTGTTAAGATCTATGCGGACAGAGGCATAAGCGGCACAACAGATCAAAGACCGGAATTTCAGAACATGATACAGGACGCCATGGATGGGCGGTTTCAAGCTGTGATAGTGCATAAGCTCGACCGATTTGCACGGGACAGAGCATTGAGTGCGATATACCGCCGGGAACTCACCAACAGCGGCGTGGAGCTGATTTCAGTTCTGGAAAAATTTAACGACGGCCCCGAGTCGATTTTGCTCTAGAGCGTAATAGAGGGATATAATGAGTATTATTCCAAGAATCTCCGCCGTGAGGTCATGAAGGGGCTTAAGGAAAATGCCCTCACCTGCCGTCACACCGGAGGAACTCCGTGTCTAGGTTACGATGTTGACCCCACGACGAAGAAGCTCGTTATTAATCCGTATGAGGCCGAGGCTGTCAAGACGATATTTAAGATGTACCTCGAGAACGAGGGTTATACTAAGATCATAGAAGCCCTTAACCAAAAAGGGTATAGGACCAAGCGCGGAGCGGCTTTCGATAAGAATTCACTGTATGAAATACTTATGAACGAAAAGTACACGGGGACTTTTATTTACAATAAATCGGCTTCAAAGAATGCCAACGGAAAGTTCAACCGGCACAAGTCCAAGGATGACAGTGAAATCATCCGTGTAGAAGGCAGACTTCCGGCCATAATCGGGAAGGAAGATTTTATAGCTGTCCAAAAGAAGATGGAGGAGCGTAAGCGGCGGACAGCGGCTTTTACGGCCAAACAGGAATACCTCCTCTCCGGTAAAATCGTGTGTGGTGAATGCGGGTCGGCTTTTGCCGGCTCGTCAAGAAGGGCAAATCCCACTCACCCGATTTACATATCCTACAGATGCACCAAGAAAAACGGTGCCATAAAGTGTAAAAATCCCGAAATACAAAGGGACAGATTGGAAGGAGCCGTGCTGAGGATGTTGTCTGAATGTATTTTTGATGAGACGAGACTGCCGGGGCTGCTCCAAGACTACAATGCCTATGCCGCCAAGAAAAATACGGCACTGAATACCGAGATAGACGCCTTGAAAAGGCAGCTCGGAGAGATAGACAAGGGCATAAGGAATATTGTAAAGGTCGTAGAGCAGACCGGATCCGCAGCCCTGAGCGAGAGACTTGTGGGGCTTGAAACAGAAAAGGCGTCAATTACAGCGGCCCTTGACGAGGCAAAGCTCAGGTTATCGGACAATACCGTAAGCATAAACGGCTTGAGATCGGCTTTTCGTAAAGCAAAAAAGATGCTCGCCGACGGCACATTGAAAAACCGTGCCGCCATCATCGAGCGATATGTAAAGAAGATAACAGTCTATAAGGACAAGATCGTTATTGAGTTCAACATAGCCCCGTCGTTCACCGTTAAAAATGAGATTATGCGAGGACTGTGATAGAACTTATCAGATTAAGGATAACGCGAGGCAGGAAACCTGCCTCGCACTGTTTTTCCGTTTGTTTTTTGTCTTGTATTTGGAAGAAAGGCACCGCAAAGCTGAGACGCCTTTTCATACATCACATTATGCTTTTGCATATTCGGCCTTGAGCTGCATCAAGGTCTCACGGGAAATGTCCAGCGTGTCCATTATGTCCTCGTCAGATTTATTCTTCCCGAGGAGGCGGAACACCAATTTTTTTGTGGTTTCAATTATGCCCTCTTCGCGGCCCTTTTTTACGCCTATGCCAATACCTTCTTCGCGGCCTTCTTCGCGGCCCTTTTTCTCATAGTCTCTCAGTGTGGCGTTCAAAATTTGCTCATCGTCAAACAGTGCGAACATAATAACATGCACCTCACGCCTTGGCATATTCGGCCTTGAGCTGCATCAAGGTCTCACGGGAAATGTCCAGTGTGTCCATTATGTCCTCGTCAGATTTATTCTTCCCGAGGAGGCGGAACACCAATTTTT
>CANRJP010000011.1 GCA_947630975.1 uncultured Clostridia bacterium | reverse complement strand
GCCCTCTTCGGTCAGGTGGCGACCAAGTTCTTCCGGTTCCGTCAGGCGGGGAAGTATAAGGTTGACGCCGAGCTGGCAGATAAGACGGACAAGGTTCATCCCATATGATCGCGTGGTTTGATCGATTATAGGCGCAAATACCGCACAAAACCGTTAAAGGATTTTGTGCGGTATTGTTTTAATACTAATCCCTATTAAAAGCGTCAACCGAGGGGCGAGGATTTTTTGTGCCGGACAAGGAAGAGGCCGCAGGCAATACTGTATGTATTGACAAGCATTACGGGCCCCACAAAAACAACAGAGTTGTTTTTGTGGGAAGAGGAGAAGCGACCGATTGAGCCAAACTTCTAATTTTCGCAAAAATTAGAAGTTGCGATATGAGGTCAGCTTCGACGAGACGCCGTATGGCGCAAAAAAGGCCGCACCGAATTGATGATTTTATTAGTGATTAGTATTAATTTGGGATTAGAATATAGAACAAAGGCCCCCGGAACTTTAAGAGTTCCGGGGGCCGTCGTTATTTATTTTACTCTACCCAGCTATCGGTTTTGCCGCCCCAATAACTGAATTTGTCATTGGCGGCGGTGTCGGCGAAGCTGCCGCCCGTCTGAATAATGGATTTGTTGGTGACAGCCAGATCGGCGGACTGAAGAGCCATAATGTCCTCACAGGAGGTGAGCCGAACCGCGTTAACGGAAGGAATAACAAATGTCTTTTTCATCGTGGTACCTCCTTATATTTCAGGTGTGAAGTCCATATTGAAATCACTGTCGTCCACTTCGGATTCAGCGATTTCGGTGGGAACAAACTCGAGATTGACCGCGTCGAGGGAGAGTACCTCAACGACGGAAATTTCCGCCCCGCTGGAAAGAGTGGCCGTGCCGTCATCGTTGAGGGTGAGCATATTGTACTTGCCGGTCTGATCCTCGGCGCCGGTGCCGTCGGTGAAGGCGAGACCCGCCGTGACGGCTTTGTCGGTGAGCTTGAGCACATTGTCGGTCTTTTCCATTACAAGCTGGGCCTCTTTGGTGAGGTTGCCATCCTTGTCAATGAAGATTTTACCGTTTTTGAGCACCTCGTTGACCTTGACCAACTGCGTGGCGCTGATGCGTGTGTTTTCCTCAAAACCGGCTATGGCCTCCATTACAAGACTGTACACGCTGACGGGCTCGGTGGCGTTAAGGCTTTCCATTCCCTCCGAAACGCCCTTGGCCTGATACTGGCGGTTGGTGTTGACTGTGGTGAAGGACGCGCCGGTCATTCCCTCGTTGAGGTCGGCCTGGGTATAAACTCCGGCCTCGTCGTCCTCGGCGTAGACTCTGATGGCGTCGCCCACGGTCTCACCGTCATAGATAAAGTCGATGGTGAAGTTTTCTCCGTCCCAGCCAAGTTTGGCGGCGAGGTCGATTTTTTTGGGAACGATCACGTCCACGTCGGTCAGCTCGACGGGCTTGTAGGAACGGTTCACAAGCGTTACTTGAGCTTTGTCGCTGATACCGGTAAAGTCGATGTCAGCGCCGGACTTTATGTCGCCCAGCTTCATCTCGCCGGTGGCCTCGCGGAGGTCAAGAGAGTCGATGTAAAGGGTCAGGGGAATGGGAGTGCCCTCCAAAACCTTGATTACGCCCAAATCATCTCCGGCGGCAATAAGGTCGTAAGTGTTTTCGCCCACGGTTATCTCCAACTGAGCGGCGTAAAACTGAGTGCCGGCGTCTTTTATGGACACGGCCACATCCTTGCCCTTGCCGGACAGGAGAACCGAGGGGGCAGCCATGGCGGGCATTGCCGTCATGGCCACGGAAGCCGAAGCTATAATTGAAATAAGATTTTTAGTGGTGTTTTTCATGCTCGTGACCTCCTTTTAGTTAGTGTGAGCAAGCTCAATAGTGGGCATGGACTCATAAGAGGGAGAGTCGATCCAGATTGTGTCGCTGGTCTTGCGCTTCTGAGTTGCGTCTTCAGGGTTGTCGGTGCGGTAGAATACGGCCTTAATCTGAGCGGGAAGCACGCTGGAGGCGGCGCAGTCGGAAACGTCCTTGCCTTGGAGCTCGGCTTCCTTCTGAGTGTTGGGCACGAAGATGAACATACCGTCGCTGATGTCGCTTACTTCGCCGTCAGTGGGTATTTCGGCAAAGAGCAGGCTATAGCCGTCAACGGGACGCTCGGTCACGGTGTAAGGCGTGGTGGTGTTTGTATCGTCGTTGGTAACGAAGCGACCGTCTATCTGAACAAGGTTGTAGACGGGGTCGCCGCGGTATGTGCCGACGATCACAAGGCTGCCGGCGGGAATAATCTTGTCCTCAAGCTTGGGATTGGCGGCCTTTTCTTCCTCGGTGTAAACCTCGCCGTACTGATAGTCGGCGCTGAGAATGCCCACGGTGGCGTCGGCGTAGAAGTCAACCTTGTCGCCGGGGTAGCCTATGAGTTCTACCGTCGCGTCGGCGGGAACGCCGGTCACAACCACGGTCTCGGCGTCATATGTCCAGATGCGGGTGTCGGAGGCTTCCGCGCCGGGCTTGTTGAAGTAAGATACATAGTAATCCTTGCCCGCGGCCGCGTCACTCTTTGTGAAGTCGCCGTTCTTGGCGGTGACGGTAACCTGAGTCTCACTGTTGTTCTCATCGGTAACGGTGCGGGTGACCTTCACCTCAAAGGTTCCCTCAGTGGGAGCGGGAGTCACCTTGATGCCGGAGATGGCGGTCTTTTTGTTCAGTGTGAAGGTTGCGGTGCCGTCAGCCGTCACAAGAGAGTAATCGGCGGCGGGGATGGTGTTTTCGTAAGCCACGCGCACCTGACCGGCGTTAACAAAATCCGTGTCAAGGATGCCGCCCATGGTGTCATAGGCCTTTACCTTGTACTCGAATGCCATGTTGTTGGCGGAACCGATAACGTCGAAGTATTCGTTGCCCTCGGTCACAAAGGCGATGGTCTCGCCGTTGCGGACGATTTCGTAGCCCAGTACGTCGGGAGAAGGATTGTTGAAGGTTATCTTAACGGTCTTTTCGTCGTCGTATTCGGGAGGCTCGGGAGCGGTCTCGCCCTCGGCCACCTCGGGCATGGCGGGCACGCGCTCATCGGCGGGAAGGTCGATGAGCAGGCTGGAGCTTGCGGTAGTATTGCCGGGAGTTACTTCATATCCCTTAAGACGGAGCCTGTAAGATTCGTCGTTAAGGTACTGAATGGAGCGTTCTTCAGCGGGTTGGGTCTTAATGGTGTTAATCACATCCTCACTGAGTCTCATGCCCCAACTGTAGAAGAAGTCGCTGAGATCCTTTTGAGCGACCTCGCTGGCGATGAGGGCAATGCGCTCGTCAGTGGTCTTATCGCTGTGCTCGTTGTTCTTCCACTTAGTGAAGAATTTGTTATAGAATTCAAATGGGTTGGCTTCGTCGTATGCCAGATGGAGTTGCCAGTACATGGCCAACTGGACGAATACGTCGTTGGAGGTGCCGGGCCGTCTGGCGCTTACCTTGTCATATACCTGAGCGTACTTGTCGCTGAGCTCGAGACGGGTGGGCAGAGTTGTAGACTGCTTGCCGTCGTAAGCCTGAAGAGCGATGGAGTAAATATTGTTGGTCAGCTCGGCGCGGCCTATCTTATCCATGTTGTGGCCGACCTCGTGACCGATGCCCCAGCCAAAGAGACCGTTGCTCTCGTCGCCCTCGGCGAGGGTGGAGGTGGGTCGTCCGGTAACAACTCCGCCAACGGAACCCCAGCCTATGCCCACATGGCTGCCGGCGGCGTACATGAAGGCCTTGCCGAACATCTTCATGTAACGGATGTTCTGACGGCTCTCCATAACGTTGGGCTTGTCGGCGTCGAAGGTGATCTCGTCGATGCCCTGAATGGCGTTCACAACGTGCATGAACTCCTCCCAGGCGAGTACGTTGTTGTACAGGGTCTGGGCGGCATCTTCATCTGTCGCGCCGGTGGGGAAGATGGCGTTCTTCACCTGAGTAGCGGGCATGGACAGCAGGACGCTGGGCATGGAGATCTCGGTGGAATTCAAAATTCTGTAGTCAAGACTGTTGTTGACATACGGGGGATTTGTAACAAATTTCTTAAGCTCGGCAACGTAAGTGCTTATGGCGGCCTTGCGGTCTTCAACACTCATTGTATCCCAATCCTGAAGCTCAAGCATGGGAATGATCGTGGCATTTTTGCCGCGAACCTGAAGCTTTATCTGCTCGGGATGAGCGCCGTCGTAGCGAATGTATACCGAACCGCCGCGCTCGGTGGAGTTGCCGCCCATGTTGGGGAACTTGACGCGGTTGCGGCCCTTGCTCAGAGGAACGGAGGTCTGCCAGGCGTTGGCCTCGCCGTAATACTGGGTGCCCACAAGGGTCACGGGATGGGTGTCTGCATCGTCGGGAAGCTGAGCGTAAACTACCAGCGCACCGTCATTCAGTTTGCCGCGGTCGGCGCGGATGGCGTCTGGGCCGGACCAGCAGGCCACGCCGAGGGGCTGAAGGTCGCTGGCGCTCTGACCGAACTTGGTGGAGTCTTTTCCTGCGCCGCGAGAGCGGAAGTCGCTCTTTACAAAGCCGCCGGTGGGCTTGTTGTTCTTGAGTGCTTCGGCAAGACTGATCTCGTCAAGAAGGCTGTCCTTGTCAACATAGTAACCGTCAGAGCTGTTGGCGCGGCTTTTGAGCTGACTAATAGTCGATTTGAAAGCTGCGTCACTTGCGTTAGCGGCAGACTCGCTGAGAGTGGTGTAAGCGTCGTCTCCAAAGAGAGCGGAAACATCCTCGGCAAGACTATTACCCTTATAGAAGAATACATCAGTAAGCGAACGTACCCAGTAATTTTCCTGTTCGGTTCTGATAATGATAAATCTTACATTTGTCTTGTCGAAGGGGAATATCATGTAACCGTTTATACGTTCGGAAACATTTACATTGCCGTTAATGGTAGTGGTGGTAGCTAAAGCCTTGAGGGCTTCAATCTTTTTACTGTCACTGATACAATTCTTTGCCTTAAGTTCTTCAATATATCCGCCGTCCACTACCTTTTGATAAGCTTCTTCGTCATATGTCCATATTGAGTAGAGACGGTGGTTGTTGCGGTATGTGCCGTCAAGCCTCGGAATATAGAACAGATAGTTCATCTCATATTCCTGGTCAAACTCAAAGGCAACATTTGTGTCCTCCCACCATCTACTGGAGGATTGCCAGTATGTAGTGGGATTCTCGTCATACATTACCTTGGGATCAAAGGTCTTACCATCGGCAGTTTCGTTGGGGTCATAGTTGCTGTTTAAAAGCCATCCGCCGGTGATGTGTTCATTTTCCAGCCTATCCATAGTGGGCAGCTTGGGGAACTCGATCTTGCTCTCTTTGGGAGTGCCGGTATAGCGGTCGGACACAGGGCCGAGACCCTTGTCATTGCCGACGATGACAAAGATGCTGTATTCAACGTCATTTGTAAGGCCGGTCAGTGTCACGCTTAAGGTGGCTACGTCGGTTGCGCCCTCTTCGCCGGTAAGGCTGTATACCGTGTAGCCGTCAGCTATGAGTTCGTCCTCGTTTTTATAGGATGGATTGTCCGTAAGTACGCCGGTATCCTTATAATAAACGCGGTAGAAAGAGGTGTTGTCAACTTCCTTCCAAGATACGTTCAGCTCGCCGCTCTTTACAGTGTTGTCGTCCTCGCTGTTTTTAACAACGATCATGGTCGTCTTTTCTGTGGGCGGGCCACTGGGCTCGGGAGTGGCGGTGATTGTCTCGGAGCGGATGCTCTCCCACCGGCCGGCGCCCTCGTCGCCGCTTACGGCTGTGATGCAGAAGTTGTAGGGGGTCAGGTTGGTCAGGCCGTCAACGGTACCGCTGTTGGTATCGAAGAATACCTGCTTTTCACCCTCGCCGGGCTTCTTTGTGTTGGTGTAGTAGATTATGTAGCCGGTAACGTTGGGATAAGCGTCCCAGGTGAAGCTGATCTCTTCGTTGCCGGGGGTGGCGGTGAGGCCGGTCACGGCCATGTTCTGGGAGGCGGGGTTCTCGGGAACGATGTCCTTGAGGAACTTGATCTCCTGAACTACGGCGAAGGTGGCCTTTCCGTCAGCGCCCTCTACCTTCTCAACATTGATGGTTACCTTCTTGACAGCCACCCGGCGGCCAAGGTTGATAACGATGTTGCTGCGACCGGTGTCGCCGTCGGCGGCAAGGGGTAGAACCTCTTCGGGTGTTTCGGTGTTGAAGGGAACCTCTACAAAGAAGGTTTCCTTGGTGTCCAGATCCTCGCACTCCACCTTGGCCAGACCGGCGGTGATAGCGCCTGTAACGGAGGGGCTTACGATCTCGATCTGCTCCATCTCCACAGGCTCCTCAAAGGTGATGGGGATGGCCACGGGCTCGTCGTTCTTAGAGCTGAAGGCGATGGTATCGGCGTTGTTCTCGGCAAAGAGGTTGGCCACATTGCCGGAAACGTCCAAAGTCTGTTCCATCTCTTCCTGAATTTTCTTGACCTCTATGACCTTTGTCATTATAAGGTTGGTGTCATAGATCTCAATGGGCTCGTTTGCAAAGCCCGGGCCGCCTTTTTCCTGAGCGGCCTGATGGTTGACGTACATGAGGTCAACGATGTCGATTTTGCCGTCGCCGTTCAGGTCGTAAAGGGCGATGTCCTCGGCGGTCTCGCTGCCAAGAGCGCCGCTTATGGCGTCGATGTCGGCCTGATCAATGAGCTCGTCACCGGTAACGTCGCCGAGAGAGAAGGTGTTGCCGTCCGTGCCGACTATTGCGCGCTTGGAATAATTTTCAATTGCGAACGGCTCGGAAATATAATTCTTATAGCCGTCGCCGGTGTACTCAAGCACATAGGAAACGCCGGCGGGAACGTTGTTGAACAGTACGTCCATATAGCCGATCTCCTGCTCGGTCGTGAGCTGAACACCGTCGGTGTTCTTGAGGGTAACAACGGTGTCGGTCGAAGCGTTGCCGTTGATCTTCGCCTCGCGAAGCATGTTTCCGTTTTCATCCAGGAGGAAAACGTTGATGTTTTTGGATGTTACCAAATCTGTGCGCTGAGGATAATCAAACCTCAGTGTGGCGGTGATCGTACCGTAGGACTCCACAACGGTATCCGTACCGGGAGCCGCTTCCTCCGCAAAGCTCGCCATGGGCGCCATGGTGAACACGAAGGCAAGACAGATCACTAATGCCAAAAGTCTCGTCTTTTTCACGTGCATTTCTCCTTTACATTTTTCAGTCGCCGCGAGTGGAGCCCGGGCCGGTTTAACGTAAAAATTCCTTTGAGGCGACGAATTATCAAAGTTTTTCTCCGTCTCCGCCGAGGTTCCGGGCCGCGCCGACTGATTTCATCAGTATTATATCATATAAATGCTGGGAATGCAACATAATTTTTTAAAAGTGAAAAGATTTTTAGTGGTTAGCGGTCAGTGGAAAAACCGAAAGACAGTTCCCGAAATATTTTGTTCCGTAAATAATTTGTTTCCTAAAATGAATTTTATCTTCTTGACATTTTTGCATAAAGGTGATACAATATTATTGAGTTTTAGTCACGATACGCCGAACTTTTCAAAAATGTTACAATGTTTTCAAAAATGTTACAAAATTCTTATTGAAATATTCCGGCGGATGTAGTATAATTACCGTATTGGGTTCGGACGTCTCATCCGATTGGGCGGTATCGCGGCTTACTTACTAAACAGCGAAAGGATTGGGATAAATGGCAAGCAAGTATCTGAACACAATGCTCTATCAGCTTAAGGAAGCTTTTGGCAGGAAGATAGGTATGATCGACTATACCGGGTACATAACCTCACCGGGCAACCCCGCGGAAATCGACGCGAACGTGAGCGTCATACTCTCCAAGTGCGAGTCCTCGGGCGGCAGCGTCGTCCACTATCTCGGCTACAGCTTTCTGCCTGTGGAAACCAGAGGCAAGCTGGAATTTGTGAGTTTTGTGGAGGGGGAGGACGCCTCCGCGGCCAAGTTTGCCGAAATTCTGACCATATCCATTGACAATATGCGCCAGTTCTATGACGACAAGTTCGACAAGACGAATTTTGTGAAGAACATAATCATGGACAACATCCTGCCCGGCGACGTTTTCGTCAAGAGCAAGGAGCTTCATCTGGCCTACGAGTCGTCGAGAGTTGTGCTTGTGGTGCGGAAATACGACAAAAAGGATTTGGACGTTTTTGACGTCATATCGGGTATCTTTCCCGAAAACAACCGTGACTTTGTGATAGATCTGGACGGCAGCACCATTGTCCTCGTCAAGGAAATGCGGGACGGTATGATATTCAAGGATGTTGAAAAAATGGCCCGCAGCATAGTCGACACTCTCCAGACCGAAGCCATGGTGAACGTAATTGTGGGCATAGGCACACCCGCCGCCAACATTCGAGACATAGCCCGCAGCTTCAAGGAGGCCAACATCGCCATAGAGGTGGGCAGAGTCTTTGACAACGACAAGCACATCGTCAACTATGAAAATCTGGGCATAGGCCGCCTCATATATCAGCTTCCGACCACGCTGTGCGAGCTGTTCCTCTCCGAGGTGTTCAAGAAGGACTCCATCGATTCCCTTGATCAGGAGACGCTTTTTACCATTCAGAAGTTTTTTGACAACAATCTGAATGTGTCGGAAACCTCCCGTCAGCTCTATGTTCACCGCAACACCCTTGTGTACCGCCTTGACAAGGTTCAGAAGATAACCGGCCTTGATCTTCGTATTTTTGACCACGCCATCGTGTTCAAGGTGGCCATGATGGTCAAGAAGTATTTGCAGTCCAACCCATCAAAAATGTAAACATGATCGGGAGGCATTGGTTTGATTGAATTCAGAGATGTTACTGTTATATATGACAACGACATTATAGGGCTCGAAAATGTCAGCTTCAAGATCGCCGATGGGGAATTTGTCTTTCTTGTGGGCAAGACCGGTGCGGGCAAAAGCAGCGCCGTAAAGCTGCTCACCGGCGAGGTAAAGCCCTACGCCGGCGACGTTATCGTCAACGGGATCACGGTCAACAGGCTTAAAAAGAAAAAGCTGCCTTATCTCCGCCGCAGCGTTGGCGTGGTGTTTCAGGATTTCAGGCTCCTGCCCAACAAGACCGTGTATGAGAACGTGGCCTTCGCGATGGAGGTTGTCCGGGCAAAGAAGCGGGAAATACGGCGCAAGGTACCCACTATACTCAGCCTTGTCGGTCTTTCCGACAGGGCTAAAAACTATCCCAACGAGCTTTCCGGCGGCGAGCAGCAGCGTGTCTGCATAGCCCGCGCTCTGGTCAACAGTCCGGCGATAGTCGTCGCGGACGAGCCCACCGGCAACCTTGACATGGAGACCGCCGAGGAAATAATGAAGCTTCTTATGGAAATAAACCGTATGGGCACCACCATAGTTATGGTGACCCATTCCTCTAAGATAGTCGACGACGCTCACCGGCGGGTTATCCAGTTGGAGAGCGGCGTTGTTGTGCGCGATGAAATGGAAGGAGGCTATAACTCGGATGTACTCGTTTAAAACAGCGATGAGTTCTCTGGGGCGGAACGCCGTCATGACGGCTGCCTCCATAATCACAATAGCGTGTTGTTTGTTTTTGTTCGGCGTATTTTTGCTCTTTGCATTTAATATAAATTATATCGGCGAGCAGATATCCAGCCAGTGCGAGCTTCAGGCCTTTATTGAGGATACCGTCAGCTCCGCCGGCGAGGAGCGTATACTCAAAGAAATATCCGCCCTGCCCAACGTTAAGTCCGCCGAGTTCGAGAGCAAGGAGAAGGCCTTTGAAAATTACAAGGAGGAGCTGGGCAGCGAATACAGCGACAATTTCAGCGGTATGGACGGCTCGGACATACTCCGCGCCAGCGTCAAGATAACTCCGGAGGATCTGACTCGGGTGGGCGAGCTTGAGAAGGCCGCCGCCGGTGTACGCGGCGTGGCCCGTGTAGTGAACCGTGAGGATATAATCCGCCGGGTGATTTCGGTCACCAACGTCATAAAGATCGGCAGCCTTATCGCCATGCTTATCCTCCTGCTGACCGCCGTGTTCATTATCCAGAACACAATCAAGCTCAGCGTCCACGCCCGTGAGGAAGAAATTCACATCATGAAGTTTGTGGGCGCAACCGACGGCTTTATCCGGCGTCCCTTTGTCCTTGAGGGGGTCATAGTGGGCATAATCGGAGCGGCGGCGGCAATAATCGTTATCGCCTTCGGTTACAATGCCGCCGTGAGCCGTGTCGTGGAGTTCCTTGACCTTTTCGAGCTTTACAGCTTCAGCCAGATGGCCCTGCCGGTGTGCGGAGGACTTCTCATATTCGGCGTGGTCATGGGCAGTCTCGGCAGCAGAACGGCGGTGCGCCGCCATTTGAAGGTCTGACGTGAAAGGACGGTTTGCTATGAGCAAGGATAAAAGACCCGCTCCGGGTAAGCCCGCTTCGGGCGGGCCCAAGCGGAAATATGAGAAAAAGCGCATCGTGGCTGGTATCTGCGCCATCGCCGTGGCGGTGCTGTTCCTGTTCTCGTGCCTTTATCCGGTGATAAGCCGGGCATCGGCGGTGGACGACGCCAAGGCGGCGAGGGACAAGGCCAAGCAGGAGCTTGACGACATAAAGAATAAAAAGGCAAATGTTGTTAAGGCCTACGCCAACTTTGACAGCGAACTCACCGCCGTTGAGGACGAGGTGGCCGCGCTGCAAAGCGACATACAGAACACCGAGGAAGAAATAGAGCGCAAGGCGATTGAGCTGGAGGAGGCCAAGGCCAACACCGCCGCCTACGAGGAGGAGTTCAAGACCCGGGCGCGCATTATGTACGAAAACGGCAGCACCTCATATCTGGAGGTGCTTTTCGGCGCCGAAAGCTTCAGTGATCTCTTGGAGCGCGTGGAGATTATCGGCAGCATACTTGACTACGACAAGGACGTGCTGAATAAATATGCCGAAAACCAGCGGATAATCAAGACCGCCAAGGAAGAACAGGAAAAGCTTCTTGAACGGCAGAACAGCCAGCACAGGAGCCTCGAGCTCAAGCAGGAACAGCTTGAGCTCACCCTCGAAAAACAGCAGGCTCTCATCGACGAGCTTTCCGGCGACGAGGAACTTGCGGCCAAAGCCTATGCCGCCGCCGAAAAGGAATACGAGGAGGAGGAGCGCAAGGCTCAGGAGGAAATACGGAGAAAACAGCTTGAGAGCCAAAAGTCCGTTCTGGCGTCCAACTATACCGGCGGCAAGTTTTGCTGGCCGGCGCCGAGCGGCGTAAGGATAACCAGCCCCTTCGGCTACCGTTACCATCCTATCAGCCACACCTACAGCTTCCACCGGGGTATCGACATTTCCACCGCTTACGGTACGAATGTACTTGCCGCCGAGGACGGCGTAGTAATAATCGCCCAGTACAACAGCAGCTACGGAAGATATATCTCCATCAACCACGGCAACGGCTACACAACCCTTTATGCCCACAACAGTCAGCTTTTGGTGTCCCCGGGCCAAACGGTAAAGCGGGGTCAGGTCATAGCGAAGGCCGGTTCCACCGGCAATTCCACCGGGCCGCACTGTCATTTTGAGGTCAGCTATAACGGAAATCTTCAGAACCCACTTAATTATTTGAAATAAGTTAAGGCAATACCGCACAAAGACCGCTAAGGAGCTTTGTACCCACCTTGCTTGCATCTTTTCCGACGTTTCTTACGAAAACTCCTTGAAATACGACAGTATTCCTTCGTCGTTTTCGTAATTCCGTCAAAAAATCTGCGGCGCAATCTGGGTACAATCTCTGTGCGGTATTACCTTAATCATCCAAGCGGAGGTGCTTGTTTTTGAGCGGCAAATCCAAAGTGTTTCTTGCGGTGCTTCTTACCTTCAGCTTCACCTGCATACTGTTCATACTGGTTTTTAACGGTCTCGGTATCAGTGCGTGGGGCGGCCGCTTCCGACGGCTGGAAGCTGTGGGCAGGATGCTCGAGAGCAGATATATAGGGGATTTTGACGTGAGAGAGGCGGAGGACGCCGCCATAAACGCCATGCTTTCCACCATAGACGATCCCTATTCGGAATTTTACGATGAGGAAAGCACCCAGTCCATAGAGACCACCATAAACGGCAGCTATAAGGGCATAGGCGTAGAGGTGGGAGCCGCGGAGAGCGGCGAGATAGTGGTGATAACCGCATACAGCGGCGGCCCGGCTCAGCGGGCGGGTATGAAGAGCGGAGACGTGATCACCGCCATCGACGGAACGGAATATAACGCGTCCACAATGGACGCCGCCGTGGCCTACATGAGAGGCTCCGACAGCGACACGGATAAAGAAATGGCCATCACCGTGAACCGTGACGGTCAGACAATGGAATTTAAGATTAAGCGCGAGGAGGTAGACCTGTACAGCATTGAACAGAAACAGCTCGAAGGCGGCTTGCTTTACCTTCGCTATACCGGATTTTCGGCGGAGTCTGCCGAGAAGTTCCGGAATATAATCGACGGCCTTGACGGAAGCGTCACCGGTATCGTACTGGACTTGCGGGAAAATCCCGGCGGCGATCTTGACGCCGCCGTGGAGCTTTGCGATCTGTTCCTGGACGACGGGCTGATAATGTACACCGAGGACAAGGAAGGCCGGCGGGACGAGGAATACGCCGCCGAGGGAGCCTGCGATCTTCCTCTTGCCGTCCTTGTGGACGGGGGCACGGCCTCGGCCAGCGAGATAGTGGCCGGTTGTATGCAGGCTCGGGGCAGGGGCGTAATTGTGGGAGAAAAAACCTACGGCAAAGGCGTGAGCCAGGTGGTCTGCGCCGTTGGCCCTTCCGGCGACGACGGCATAGTCAAGTTTACAAGCTATAAAAATTACCGTCCTGACGGCATTTGGCTCAACGAGGGCGTTACCCCCGACATTGAGGCCGCCAGCGTTCCCGCTTTGGACGAGTACGGCAATATCGTGTTTGATGAAAACGAGGACGTTCCACTTGAAAAGGCTGTCGAAGCCTTGAAGGCTGCCGGAGCCTTGAAGTGAGCCTGAATGTGAAAGGATATTACAGATGAAGAAATTTATCTATTTCCTGTTGTGCGCGGTTCTGCTCTCGACCTCTGTCTGCGCCGCTCCCGATGACGGAGCGGGGGAGGGCGGGGGCTTTTCAGCCGCGTCGCCCTACGTAATATTCATGGATATGAACACCGGCAGAGTAATGTATGAAAAAAACTCCGGCGAAAAGGTCTATCCCGCCAGTACCGTCAAAATAATGACCGCCGTACTTGCCCTTGAAAACTGCGACCTTGAGGAAAAGTGCGCCGCGTCTCAGACGGCGCTGGACGCGGTTCCCGACGGTGTGACGGTCATGGACATAATGCCCGGGGAGGAGCTCACTGTCCGCCAGTTGCTTTACGGGGCCATGCTTGCCTCGGCGGCGGACGCCACGAATGTGCTGGCCGAGGCGGTCAGCGGCAGCATCAGTGATTTTGTGAGCCTGATGAACTCCAAGGCAAAGGAGCTGGGCATGGATAACACCAATTTTTCAAACACCCACGGCGAGCATGACGACCGCACATACACAACAGTCGGCGACATGGCCCTCCTTGCCCGCTATGCCATGAAAAATCCGGACTTCCGCGAGATAGTCAAAACCGAGCAATATACCGTCCAGCCCACCGAAAAATATAAGGAGCTTCGTAACCTCGTCAACACAAATTATATGGTGAGCCGGGTTCAGCGCTCCGACTATTATTACAGCAAAGCCGTCGGCGTTAAGGCCGGATACACGGCGGAGGCGAAGAGCTGCCTTGTGGAGGTGGCAAAGGACGGCAATACGGAACTGCTCGCTCTCACCTTCGGCTCCGACACCGTTGACGGTCGGGCGCAGGGCTATGACGACTGTCTGAAATTTTTTACCGATACTTTTGAAAACTATAAATCCGAGATAGTGGTTTCTGGCGGCACCCTTTTGGGCCAGGTTCCTGTCAGGAACGCCAGACGAACCGGTCAGGTTCTCCTTGAGGCCGAAACAAATCTTTATTATTTACACCCCCGTGACGAGGAGCTTGCCGAACCCACCTTTGAGATAAGGACGGACGAGTTTTTGAAGGCTCCGTTGGAAAAAGGCCAGGTCGTGGGGGAGTGTGAGTATTTCTATGACGGGGTTTCCGCCGGAGTGGTAAACCTTGTGACGGACAAGGAATACAAGTTTGACGTTATAGAGTTTGTCGGCAACGGCTTCAAGACCTTTGTTACATCGCCGTTTTTTATTCTTGGTGTTATCGTCCTTATCGTTTTGCTGATTTATATATGGTATCAGAGGGCGAAGCGTAAGAGAGAGCGTCAGCGTCGGCTTCGTGCCCGGCGCCGCCGTGAGGCCGAGGCCCGAATGAGGGAAAAGCTCGACGAAGAATAATGGAAAAAAACATCAAAAGAATTACTTCTCAAATTTGTCAACAGTTAGAACATCACGAGCATGACCTACAATACAGAAACAGGTACACGAAAAAGACCGTATCGAGTTGATGGTTTTAATTTGGGGTCAGTATAAGAAGGTGTTAATACATTATGGATAATGTTGAACGAAAACAACACGGTTTACCCTATCGCTATGATGACCCCGCGTTACTTGGAGACCAGCATATCTGTCAAGACAAGATGACGGAGTATAACCGCACTTTACCTACCCAGACGAAACTTCGTCAAGAACTCCTTCATGAGGTATTTGCCGAAGTTGGAACAGGGTGTACTGTCGAAACACCTCTCCACGCAAACTGGGGGTGTAAACACGTACATCTTGGCAAAGGAATTTATATCAATTCAAATGTCACATTTGTTGATGATGAACACATCTACATCGGCGATTATTCGATGGTATCACCTAATGTAGTCTTTACAACCTCCGGACACCCCATTTTGCCTGTTTTACGTGAGCACCACTATGTTTACAACCTCCCAATTCATATTGGAAAAAATGTTTGGATAGGATCAGGCTGTCAAATTATGCCGGGTATTAAGATAGGCGATAATTCCGTTATTGGAGCGGGTAGTGTTGTAACACATGATATTCCCTCAAATGTGGTAGCCTTTGGCGTACCCTGCCAAGTTATTCGTGAAATTGGTGAGAAAGACAGGGAGTTTTATTACAAAGACAGAAAGCTTGATGTTTGGGGATAGCACAAGGCTTTTCGCTGCGGTGCAGACACCATTATTTTGAATGAGATAAACTCCCTCCGGTGCGTAAGGATTTACGCCGGAGGGAGTTTTATGTGCTGTAAAAAAGTCACGCAGACTCCCGATTTCCGGGAGATGGGGTGCCTTAATATTTCATATATCCAGCTCCTGCCCCGGCTCAAGTATATAAGCCCCGGGAACGGTGAATTTTTTTGCCTTTTTCATGTCGAAGAGCTTGCCCGGGGCCATGTGTACCGGCACGGTGTGCTTCGCGCCGATTGTTCGGGCGCACTCCATGGCTTCCGGAATATCCATGTTGTATATCCCGTCCGTTGGCAGAAAGGCCCAATCGATATTCCGCTCGGCCAGCTCGGACATCTGCCCGGTCGTCGAGGTGTCCCCGGCGAAGTACAGCAGCTTGCCGTTGACGGTGATGAGATAGCCCACGCACTGCGACCTGTCGTGGTTTTTGTTGTAAGCCTCGACCGCCTCGATGTGCAGGCCCGGTACGTCGAATGAATTATACTTTCCGTCCTTCAGGGCGTCGAAGTTCTGTATAACCCCGCACCCCGCCTTGTGCGGCGGCAGATCAATACAGTTGTGGTCGTGGTGCTGATGTGTCACCAGTATGAGATCCGCCGGCAGATCATAGCCCTCTCCGGCGAAGGGGTCGATGTAAACGGTTACGCCGCCGTCCGTCGTCATGCGGAAGCTGCCGTGTCCCTGATAGAGCAGTTTTGCCATGGTGATTACCTCCTTTTATACTAATCCATAATTAAAATCAGACACCGAGCGGCGAGAATTTTTCGTGTCAGGCAAGGAAGAGGCCGCAGGCAATACTTTATGTATTGTCAAGCGCTGTGGGAAGAGGAGAAGCGACCGATTGAGCCAAAATTCTAATTTTCACAAAAATTAGAATTTGCGATATGAGGTCAGCTTCGACGAGATGGCGCGGAAAAGGCCGTCGCAAATGTCTGATTTTAGTTGGGGATTAGTATTAGTTAAGGCAATACCGCACAGAGATTTTGCCCGTATTGCGCTGCGGATTTTTTGACGGAATTACGAAAACGACGAGGGAATACTGTCGTATTTTAAGGAGTTTTCGTAAGAAACGTCGGAAAAGATGCAAGCAAGACGGGTGCAAAGCTCATTGGCGGTCTTTGTGCGGTATTGCCTTAATTTCAGTATAGCACAGCGGCGTTGATTTTGCAAGACCGAACGGATATATAGTCCGATTTTTTTCTGAAAACGGGCGGCGAAGCCAAATCTTTAAAAAAATTTCCCAAAAAATATTGACAAAATTCATTTTATGTATTATAATTATTGAGTGTGTGTAGAGAGCTTTTGGAGGGATGGACATGAAGCTGAATATAGGCCCTGTCCTGAAGAACGAGGGCTCGGCGCTGAACATTGACAGCGGAGTGGATTTCGGCAGACTGGACTATTTGGGCGCCGGCTTTGACTTTCGGGAGCCCGTTCGCGTAACCGGCAGGGTCAGGAGCATCGGCGGCACGCTGGAGCTTAAGGGAAGGATTGACGGCCATTACTTTTCCTCCTGCGATCTGTGCGGCAAGCCTGTGGAAGGGGATATAAGCGTCGATTTTGACGAAACGCTGAACTCCGAGACCGAGGACTATGATTCGGAATGTTTTTCACTGAACGGTACCGTGCTGGATATATCCGGCCTGATCAACTCCCTTGTGTGGGAAAACCTCCCCATGCGGCTGCTGTGCCGGGAGGATTGCAAGGGTCTGTGCGGCATATGCGGCTGTGACCTGAACGAAACTGTTTGTAATTGCGACCGTACGGTTTACGACCCGAGGTTCGCTATATTCAATAAAGGGCGATAACGGCTCTATACCAAATATTTAACAGCGAGGTGTTAAGAAATGGCAGTTCCCAAGAGAAGAACTTCAAAGGCGAGGAAGCACCTTCGGCGTGCTAACTGGAAGCTCAGCGTGCCCGGCATGGTAAAGTGCCCCAACTGCGGCGAGCTTATCAAACCCCACGTAGTATGCAAGCACTGCGGCTATTACAAGGGTGTTCAGGTCGTGGCCAAAAAGGAAGCCTAAATCATTATTAAGGAAGCCTGCATTCTCCGTCCGGGCCTTTTACGTCCGGACGGGATATGGCCTGTTTTGTTTATGTTTGCTCCCATAGTTAAGTGGATATAATAAGCCCCTCCTAAGGGCTAGTCGCGCGTTCGACTCGCGCTGGGAGTGCCAAATGATGACAAATGGGGACGCGTATTTTTGGTACATTTTCATTGACGGACTGTATCAAAAATGTGCGCCCCTATTTGTGATAAACTTGGCAAATAATGATAAAATATATACACAAAAAAGTCTTGAATTAGTTAAAATAATGTGATATTATAGGAATATATAAATTTACAGAGGTGATAAAATGACTCAGGAATCTATCTGCATACTTATTACCATTATCGTCTATCTGGTGCTGGTGCTGGCGGTAGGCTTCCGCTTTGCGAGAAAGACCTCGTCAAGCTCGGAATTCTACCTTGGCGGCAGGAAGCTCGGCCCCTTTGTTACGGCGATGAGCGCCGAGGCATCGGATATGTCCAGCTATCTGCTGATGGGTCTGCCGGGACTGGCCTACCTTTCCGGCGTCGCCGACGTGGGCTGGACGGTCATCGGCCTTGCCGTGGGCACCTATCTCAACTGGCTGCTGACCGCCAAAAGACTGCGCCGCTACACCCAGGTGACGGACTCCTTCACCATACCCCAGTTTTTCTCAAAGCGTTATCACGACAATAAGAACATTTTAGCGGCCATTGCCGCCGTCATTATAATTGTGTTCTTCGTGCCCTATACCGCCTCAGGCTTCGCCGCCTGCGGTAAGCTGTTTTCCTCCCTTTTCGGCTGGAACTACATGACGGCGATGATAATATCAGCCATCGTGATCGTGGGCTATACGGCGGCGGGCGGTTTCATGGCCGCGTCCACCACCGACTTTATCCAGAGCATAATCATGACGGTCGCCATAATTTTCGTGTTGGTATTCGCCACGACTATGGCCGGCGGCGTCGGCGCCGTTATGGAAAACGCCAAGTCTCTGCCCGGCTATCTCAGCTTTACGGCAACACACACCGAGGCGGGGGCTCAGCCCTACGGGCCGCTTAAGATTGCGTCCACCTGCGCCTGGGGTCTGGGCTACTTCGGTATGCCCCACATCCTCCTGCGCTTCATGGCTATTGAGGACGAAAAGAAGCTTAAGCTCTCCCGCCGCGTGGCGTCGGTATGGGTAGTTATCGCCATGGCGCTGGCCGTTGTTATCGGCCTTGTGGGCAAAGCTCTCAGCGCTTCCGGACTTATTGAGGCCCTTTCCGGCAGCAATACCGAAACCGTAATTGTACACATTGCCGACCTGCTTTCAAAGTACGGCGTGCTGCCCGCTCTTATGGCCGGTCTTATTCTGGCGGGTATTCTGGCAAGCACGATGTCCACCTCCGACTCTCAGTTGCTTGCGGCTTCGTCCAGCGTTTCCCAGAACCTCCTTCAGGAGGTCATGCACCTCAAGCTTTCCGCCAAGGGCAGCATGATCGCCGCCAGAGTGACGGTCATAATAATCGCGATTTTGGGCGTATTTATAGCCCGCGATCCCGACAGCTCGATTTTTGGCATAGTGTCCTTCGCATGGGCGGGCTTCGGAGCCGGCTTTGGCCCGGTGATGATATGCTCTCTGTTCTGGAAGCGCACCACACTGCCCGGCGCTGTCGCCGGTATGGTTGCCGGCGGAGCCATGGTGTTCATTTGGAAATACCTCATCGCTCCCATGGGCGGAATTTGGTCGATATATGAGCTGCTCCCCGCCTTTATAGTGGGAATAGCTGCCATTGTTGTTGTCAGCCTGCTGACCAAGGCTCCAAGCAAAGAGATCGAGGCCGAGTTTGAGGCCGCGAGAGGTTAATTGATATAAAGCGTTACGTTAAAAGGGACCCATAAGGGCCCCTTTTGCTGTACATTTTTATAGCGCATTAGTTGCTGTAACCGGCCGAATATTTTTCCAGCAGTCCATGACGGATTATCCACAGGCGGGAGGAAAGATCCACATAGTATTTGTGGGGATTTTCAAACCGCTTTACCTCGTCCCAGATAGTTTCTATCTGAGCGGCGCAGTAGTCGCGTATCTCATTGAGAGCGGGGGAGGTATAGGTCAGCTTGCCCTTGTCAAAAACCTTCACAAGCAGGCGCTTGGCCGTAAAGTTGGTGACGGTCTTACGCTTCCATGTATGTTCCGGGTCAAATATCTCGTAGGGCCTTGTGTCGTCGACTTCTTCGTCATGGTTGGTGAGCACGTCGGCGATGGCCTTGCCGGTCTCGTTGTCGTAAAGGCGGTATATTTCCTTGAAGTCGGGAATGGTTATCTTCTGAATATTTTCGCTGATTTTGATTTTCGGGACGATGTGCCCGTCCTCCTCCACGGCCACCAGCTTATAAACTCCGCCGAAAACAGGGGAGCTCTTGGCGGTTATCAGTCTTTCGCCAACACCGAAGGAGTCGATACAGGCCCCCTGGCTTATAGTGTCGCGTATGATATACTCGTCCAGAGAATTGGAGGCCACGATCTTACAGTCGGGATAACCGGCCTCGTCCAGCATTTTTCTTGTCTTTTTTGACAGATAGGTTATGTCGCCGCTGTCGATACGGACGCCCTTGGGACGTTTGCCCATTGGCGTCAGCACCTCGTCAAATACCTTTATGGCGTTTGGAACGCCGCTTTTCAGTACATTATATGTGTCGATGAGCAGAGTGCAGTCGTCGGGGTACACCTCGGCATAGGCCTTGAAGGCCTCATATTCGCTTGGGAACATCTGCACCCAGCTATGGGCCATGGTGCCGAGGGCGGGAATTCCGAAAAACTCGTCGCTAATGGTGCAGGCCGTACCGGCGCAGCCGGCTATGTAGGCGGCCCGCGCCCCAAGAATGGCGCTGCTGTAGCCGTGGGCCCTGCGGGAGCCGAACTCCATTACCGCCCGACCTTGAGCCGCGCGGACAATGCGGTTGGACTTCGTGGCGATGAGGGTTTGGTGGTTTATGGTGAGGAGCAGCATTGTTTCCACCATCTGGGCCTGAATTGCCGGCCCGCGGATTATCATCAGGGGCTCGTGGGGGAACACCGGAGTGCCTTCGGGCACGGCCCAAACATCACAGCAGAATTTGAAGTCCGCCAGATATTTCAGAAATTCCTCGCTGAAAATGTTCCGGCTGCGAAAATACTCAATGTCCCTGTCCGTGAAATGGAGGTTATCCAGATACTCGATGGCCTGCTGAGTTCCCGCCATGATGGCGAAGCCGCCGCCGTCGGGAATATTGCGGAAATATAGGTCGAAATAGCAAATTTTATCCGCCATGCCGTTGGCCAGATAGCCGTTGGCCATAGTGAACTCATAAAAGTCCGCCAGCATGGTAAAGTTCTGTTCCTTTGTCCAGTCAGTCATACAAAACGCCTCACTTTACGCCTGAGCGTTTTCAAGAGTGTCCCTAAGCCAGAACTCCCCGATGTCGAAAGCGCTGTAAAGACCCTCGCGTTTGGCCTTGCGAATGATTTTTTCCTTGCCGTGGCCGTTGTTCGTGCTGAGCTCAATCGTCACCGAGTCGGCTACCTCAAGATCGCCCACCGTTTTCTTTGAATTGATAGTGAAGATAATGATATACTTTTCCTTGGGATCGCCGTAATAGATCACGTCGCCCCTGCGAACCATGGGCTTACCGTCGTAAGTGAAGTATTTGGGAGTCCCTTCCGAGGGAGTTTCAGCCTTTGGCTTTGCGGCTTTGGGCTTTTCGGTTTTCGGTTTCTCGGTCTTGGGTTTTTCGGCTTTTTTTGTTCCGGTCTTGGGAGCTTCTGCCTTTTTTTCCATGAAACTCATCCCTTTCAGATGATATAATTTTTTTCAATTATATCACATCCATGAAGAAAAATCAAGTGCGGAATACAATATTTTTAGCGTTTTGCGGAAATAAATTGGCCATATTGAAATAAAAAACACTTGACTAAACCGGTTTGATATGGTATAATAACCAATAGCTAAAAAACGGGGAGAGGGGCGGCCCTATATGGATGGCGGATTTATGAAGTTTGCTATTGCCGAGGCCGAAAAAGCTCTCGCCTTGGGTGAAGTTCCGGTCGGGGCGGTGGTGGTTTGCGGCGGAAAGGTCATCGGCGCCGGGCATAACCTTCGCGAAAAAGACAAAAACCCCCTTCGCCACGCTGAGATGACGGCCATATCAGAGGCGGCAAGGAACGTTGGCGATTGGCGTCTCAACGGTTGTGACATTTATGTCACCCTTGAACCTTGTGTCATGTGTTCCGGCGCTATCCTTAATGCCAGAATGGATAACCTGATATTCGGGGCCTACGATCCCGAATATGGAGCCGCCGGGGGCAGGCTTGATCTTTTCGCCCGCCATTGCTACGGTGGAACTGCGAAGGTCACAGGCGGCGTAATGGAGAACGAGTGCGCCGAGCTGTTGAACAGGTTTTTCGGCACGGTTCGTTCCGCAAAAAAATGAATATGGACAGGTATCGAAGTGGTCATAACGGCCCTGACTCGAAATCAGGTAGTCCTCACGGGCTCGTGGGTTCGAATCCCACCCTGTCCGCCAAACAAAAAGCCGCGTATTTGCCGTGTTTTTGGCAGATACGCGACTTTTTTCGTTAAATATAATACGGGCCGCTCATGGAGCAGCCCCGTCATTTATCCGAATGTAAAACCGCCGACCGGTTATTTTTCACTGAGGTAGCGCTTGAAAACCACTTCAAGTATCTCATCCCGCTCCACCTTTGTTATAAGGCTGCGGGCACCCTTGTGGCCGGTGATATACGTGGGATCGCCTGACATGATGTAACCCACGAGCTGGCTTATGGGATTGTAGCCCTTTTCGACCAGCGCGTTATGGACGCGGCTGATGATGGTCTCTATCTCAGTTTCCCGCGAACGGTTTATCTCTATTTGTGTTGTCTGGTTTACGGTGGACTGATTTAACGCCATGCGTACCCCTCCTTTTATGATTTATCTATATTTTACAACATCGTTTTGCCTTTTGCAATAGTTTTAACAGAAATGTAAAACAAAATTTAGATTTATTTTTATTTGCACAAAAAAGAGTTGAAAAAAAATCCATGATATGATATAATTATCATATAAAAGCTTCAGAAGCCGAATTATGGAAGTTTATCCGTAAAACAGGCTCGTTTATGCGTCATAAAAAATACTGGGAGGGAAATAATATGGTAATTCAGGAATCCGCGGAAAATTATCTTGAGGCTATACTCATGATAAAGCTGCGAAAGGGCGAGGTTCACTCTGTGGACATCGCGGCGGAGCTTGGCTTCAGCAAGCCCAGCGTCAGCGTGGCCATGAAAAATTTCCGCCAGAACGGCTATATAACCATGGATGAACACGGACATATTGAACTTACCCGTTCCGGAATGGAGATCGCCGAAAGGATATATGAGCGCCACCGGCTCATTTCAGCCCTGCTTAAAAAGCTGGGCGTCGAGGAGAGCGTTGCTTTGGAGGACGCCTGCCGTATAGAGCACGACATCAGTCCGGAGACCTTCGAGGCGCTGAAAAAGCTTTATGAAAAGCTTTGATAGGGGTGAGCGTTAATGAAAAAACGTAAACAAATCCTCCCGCTTTGCCTGACCCTTACCATGCTTTTGTCAGGCTGTACGGGCTTTGGCGACAAAACCGAAAAAAATTTTCCCCCGACGGATACGGATGCCGGCTCCGTCGAAACAGGGGAAAATCCCGCCTCGGACGTCAGTCAATGGACCCTTGAGGAAAAGCTCTGGCAGATGTTTTATGTCGCCCCCGAAGCCCTTACCGATGGGGCGGCGGTTACGGAACTTTCCGATGGTCTGTGCGAGGGATTGGACAAATATCCTGTGGGCGGTATCATACTTTTCGCCCAGAATATTGAGGATAGGGAACAGGTCGCCGACCTGCTCGGCGGAATTAAGGATTCCTCAGGCGTAACGCCCTTCCTTGGCGTCGACGAGGAAGGGGGCCTTGTGACCCGACTGTCGAAAAAATGCGGCGTCACGGACAACGGCGACATGATGGACGTGCAGACCGCCGAAGAGGCCCGTGAAATAGGCGAGAGACTGGGTTCGGAACTCGGCGGACTCGGCTTTAACATGGATTTTGCCCCGGTGGCGGACGTGCTTGTCAACAAGGATAACACAGAGATCGGGCGACGTTCCTTTGGCACCGATCCGGAGGACGTGGCACAGAAGGTGGCCGCCGAGGTGGAAGGAATGCAGAGCATGGGCATCGGTGCGGTGCTTAAGCACTTTCCGGGCCACGGCAGCGCCGTTACAAATTCTCACGACGGTACCAGTGTCAGCCGGCGAACCCTCCAGGAGATCCGCGACACTGAACTAATTTCCTTTGAAAGGGGAATACAGGCCGGAGCGGACTTCGTCATGGTATCTCACCTCTCGCTGCCGAATGTCACCGGCAGCGAAGCGCCGTCAAGCCTTTCAAAGTATATCGTCACCGATATCCTCCGCAATGAGCTGGGCTACGGAGGCATAGTCATAACCGACGCCCTAAACATGGGGGCGGCCACCGTCTATTCTCCCGGCGAGGCGAGCGTTATGGCTGTGGAGGCGGGAGCCGATATGCTGCTCATGCCGGAAGATCTCATGGAAGCTCATGCCGGACTTCTCTCCGCAGTGAAGTCCGGGAGGATCTCCGAGGAACGCATCGACGAGAGCGTGGAGCGAATTTTGTCACTGAAACGGGAAATGGGGCTAATTCCGTAAAATTTTATCTAAACTGTTACTAAACTGTAAATATTCTCTTCCGATACTTGCGAATTTAACGGTTTTATGTTATAATACAAATATAAAATTATACATTTTATGTTAAAAGGAGTATAATATGGAAAGAATATTTGAAATAACCGCTCTCGATATTGAAAATTCAAAGCGCTGCGCGTTAAATAATACCGTGCCGGCGGAGCTTTATCAAAAATACGATGTAAAGCGAGGCCTCCGCGATATTGACGGAAACGGCGTTGTGGCGGGGCTTACGAATATTTCCGAGGTAAAGGCCAAGGAGGACGGCAAGCCCTGCCCCGGTGAGCTGTATTACCGCGGCTATAATGTTCGCGATCTCGTCAAGCACGTGGTCGAAGAAAAGCGTTTTGGTTTTGAGGAGATAGCGTACCTGCTCCTCATCGGCGATCTGCCCACGCAGCTCCAACTGGACGAGTTTAAGGAGGAGCTTGCGCAGCGTCGAACTCTGCCCCAGAATTTTACCCGCGACGTCATAATGAAGGCGCCCAGCGAAAATATGATGATAACCTTGGCAAAGAGCCTGCTGACCCTTTATTCCTATGACCCAAATCCCGAGGACACATCCATACCCAACGTTACCCGGCAGTGTCTGAACCTCATCAGTCAGTTCCCCATGCTGGCGGTCTACAGTTATAACGCTTACAGTCACAGCTTGGGCAACAGCCTTTACATTCACCAGCCCGATCCGGAGCTTTGCACTGCCGAGAACATTCTCCGTATGCTTCGTCCCGACAAGAGCTATTCCCAGCTCGAGGCCTCGGTTCTGGATATGGCGCTGATTTTGCACATGGAGCACGGCGGCGGCAACAACAGCTCGTTTACCACGAGAGTCGTCACCTCGTCCGGAACGGACACCTATTCGGTAATGGCGGCGGCCCTGGCTTCTCTCAAGGGGCCCAGACACGGCGGCGCGAATATAAAGGTCGTTCAGATGTTCGACGATTTGAAGGAAAATGTCCGCGACTTGAAGGACGAGGAAGAGGTTGCCGACTATCTGCGGCGGCTGCTGCATAAGCAGGCCTTTGACAGCGCCGGACTCATCTACGGCATAGGCCACGCGGTGTACTCCATTTCCGATCCGAGAGCGGAAATCTTTAAGGAATTTGTAAAACGTCTTGCCGAGGCAAAAGGTCTTTCCGACGAATTTGAGCTGTATGAGACGGTGGAAAGGCTTGCCCCTCAACTCATCGCCCAGGAACGCAAAATATATAAAGGCGTCAACACAAACGTGGACTTTTACAGCGGTTTTGTATACAATATGCTGGGCCTTCCGGTGGAGATGTATACCCCCATGTTTGCCGTGGCGCGTATTGTGGGCTGGAGCGCTCACCGTTTGGAGGAAATAGTCAGCGCCGAAAAGATCATCCGTCCGGCTTATAAGGCCGTGGCGCCAAGAAGAGAGTATGTCCCGATAGCGGACAGAAAATAAAAAAAACAGGAGGAGAACGTAATGAAAAAAGTAATCATAACTATTGGCCGTGAATTCGGCAGCGGCGGACGAGAGATAGGTCTCAAGCTGGCGAAGAAGCTGGATATTCCCTTTTTTGACAAGGAGATTATCCGTAAGGCCGCGGAGGATTCCGGGATTGTGGAAAGCGTCATGGATTACTATGACGAGCATCATTCCTCGCCCATTTTTGCTACCGGTTCGATTTTGTTCGACATCTATCAGATGCCCATGAGCGACAGGGTATATCTGGAGCAGAGCAGGGCTATCCGTGCCATTGCCGAAAAGGGAAGCTGCGTCATTGTCGGGCGCTGCGCCGATGTGGTGCTTGAGAAAAATCCCGGACTTGTACGGGTTTTCATCTGCGCGAACATGGAGGACAAGATCGCCCGCAAAAAACAGATACTCACCGACAAGACGGACGCCCAAATCGAGGCTCATATCCGCTCGGTGGACAAGAAAAGAGCCAAATATTACACCTATTATACCGACAAACGCTGGGGCGAGGCCAAGCACTATGACATAAGCATCAACAGCGGCCTGCTCGGCATAGACGGCACGGTGGATCTTATTGCCGGCGCGGCACAGATCAGGGAGGCGGAGCTGGCCGATTGACGCGGAGCGCCTGACATTGTTATCGTGTGTTGGAAGGAGGGTGACTCATGATCTATAAACGGTCGGCCAAGGAGCTTGCCGAGGAGCTGGGCTCCGATCTGGATAAGGGGCTGAGTATTGAAAAGGCCCATGGGAGGATACACAGCAGAGGAAGGAATATGGTGCGCATTCCCAAAAAGATAAACGCTCTCACGGGGATGGGCAAATACATTTTTTCGCTTATGAATGTGATCCTTGCGGTCATGGCGGCGGTCTATATAGTTGCCGGCGGCGGACAGTGGTACCTTTCCGTGCTCCTTTTGGCCTGCGCGGTCATCAACGCCGTTGCGGGCTGCATCAGCTTCAGACGGGACAATTCGCCTGTGAAAACGGTAAATTCGGTTCAGTACAGCGCGGTCAGGGTGCTGCGCAGCGGTATTGAAAAGGTTATCCCAGCCATGCTTATGGCCCAGGGCGATGTGTTTTTCCTCGAGGCCGGACAGATAGTTCCGGCCGACGCCAGAATAATTGAATGTGACAACGCGGTCGTGGACGAAAGCATCCTCAGCGGAGACGGCGGTTCCGTTATGAAGTCCGCCGATCCGGGACAGGGTGACGACGCCGTCACAATCTATATGGGCAGCCGAGTGCTTACCGGCACCATCAAGGCCATTGCCACGGAGGTGGGGGACAATACGCAACTGGGTTCCACTGTGAGCATTCTCTCTCTCAGTGACGAAAAGCGTCCCTCTCTGGCGCGAAAGCTCAGTTCGATTGGGAATATTTTCAGTGCCATTGCGGCTTTGATGTGGCTTGTGGCGCTGGTTATCCGTCTTGCCGGAGGGTATGGGATAGAGTCAGCCTTTAATAATTCCCTTTCGGCGGCCCTTGCCGTTCTGCCTATAACGCTTCCGATTTTGGTGCTCATCACGGTGAGCATTGATATTCTTCGTCTGCGCGGCAAGGGTATAGATCTTCATTCCACAAATACCGTTGAAAATTTGGGAGCCTCGACCCTTCTGTGCGTGGGTAAGCGGGGCACCCTCACGGAACAGGGCTTCGGCGTGGGTGCGGTAAAGCCCGGCAAGGGACTGGAGGAAAACTATATCCGCCGTTTGGCCGCCCTTTGCACAACCGTGGACGTCAGCGGCGATATTCCTGTCGGCGACCCGATGCAGGTTGCCATTGTCAAGGACGCGATAGCAAACGGCTGTACCGTTGAGGAGATAAGAACCTCCGCGCCTATGGTAAAGGTGCTTGACAATCACAGGGAAAACCGCCTGATGACGACGGTACATAAGCTTGAAAACGGCTATATGGTGGTATGCAAGGGCGCTCCCGATGCTGTGGCCGCCTGTTGCGGATGCATATATGACGGCGGAGTGCGCCCCTTTGACAAGTCAAAGGATCTTGCCGATATAATAGGTGAAAGCAACCGTATGGCCGATGAGGCTCTGTCCGTTATGGCGGTGGCCTACTGCGATACCATGTTCCTGCCCGTGGAGGACGGTTATCCCGGCACAAATATGATATTCGCCGGCCTTATCGGTCTAAGCAATCCCATCCGCCCCGACACCGTCGCCTCGGTCAGACAGCTCAAAAGCATGGGCGTGAGAACCTGCCTTATCACTAACGAAAATCTTACCACCGCCGTGGCTGTCGCCCGTCAGAGCGGCATTCCCACCGATACGGTGGCCCAAGGAGCCAACGTGGACTGTGTAAACGTGGCCATGCTTAGAAAGACCTCGGTGTTCGCCGACATAGGCGCAAAGTTGAAGGCCGACATCGTCGCCGCAATGAACGCTGAAAAGGAAAACGTTATCACCGTGGGCCGAGGCGCCCGTGACATAAACGCCATGAATTTTGCGGATGTGTCCGTTACCACCGACGCGGGAGCCAAGGTTTGCTCCGCGGCGGCGGACGTGAAGATAAAGGGCAGCGGCATGGGGTCGATCACGCTTGCTGTACGGGAGTGCAAACGCAGCCTGTTCAATGTCGAGCGCATGATAGGTTATCTTATGACTTGCAGCATCGCTCAGGCGATTTGCGTCATTGTTTCACTTATTGCCGGGTATTCATCTCCATTTTCACCTTCGGGTGTAATTTGGCTTGAGTTTACTGTGGCGGCCCTTTCCGCAATAGGAATATGGTGCGAACCCTATCACCGCAGACCGGTCAAAAAGGCCGAGCTTAACAACATGAAAAGCGGGCGTGTGGCCACCCCGATACTTTTGAACAGCGTCGGGCGCGGCATATTGCTTGGCGCGGCGGCAATGGCTGTCTACGGCTTTTGCGCCGGTAAATATGATATTTATCAGCGGCGGGGAGCGGTACTGCTGATATTGGCCCTTGGATTGGCTTTCATGGGACAAAGCTGCCGGAGCGGCGAGCCGCTGTATAAAAGGTTTGTTAAAAATCCCGTTTCACTGATTTGTTTCGCGCTCAATATATTCATCTGCGTCCTGACCTTTAATTCGGACTCTTTGTGCCGTCTCCTTGAGCTGAACCGGCCCGGCAGCAGTATATTGACCTTCTGCGTGATCGCGGCTGTAATTCCGCTGCTGATAACGGAGACGGCTAAGCTTTTTACCTCAAACAGCGGCAAGGCCAAGCGCAAAAAACAGGCCAAACCCGCGGAAAGGATCGCTCATGAGTGAGAAAAATGATCGCATAGAAGGCCGTAATCCGGTGGCGGAGGCTTTGCGCAGCGGCCGGCAAATCGATAAGCTCTATGTCCGACGCGGCGAAAAGCAGGGTAGTATTATCCCCATTATCCGTCAGGCAAAGAAACAAGGTATAATCGTCACCGAGGTTGACGGCGCAAAGCTTGATGAGATGAGCGAAACCGGCAGCCACCAGGGTGTTATCGCTCTCGTCCCGCCCATTGAATACGCCGAGCTTGATGATGTTCTGAATATTGCGGAGCAAAAAGGCGAACCGCCGTTCATCGTGATACTTGACCGAATAAACGATCCTCACAATTTGGGCAGCGTTATCCGTACCGCCAACTGTGCCGGCGCTCATGGAGTAATTATACCCAAGCATGACAGTGTTTCGGTCACGGCGGCGGTTGAAAAATCTGCCGCCGGCGCCACGGCCTACACTCCTGTGGTCAGGGTCAACAATCTTTCACGCGCTATTGAAGAACTAAAGAGAAGAGGAATTTGGGTCACCGGAGCCGACGCGGCGGGAGACAGGAGCGTCTATGAAGCGGATCTAAAGGGCCCTGCCGCCATTGTTATCGGTTCCGAGGGTCAGGGCATAAGCCGTCTTGTGGCAGAAAAATGTGACTTCCTCGTAAAAATACCGATGAAGGGCAATGTAAACTCCCTCAACGCTTCCGTGGCCGCCGCGCTTATGATTTACGAATGTGCGCGTCAGAGGAATATATTCTGAAAAAGCGGATATACTTATCTCTGAGAGGAGTGTATAAATTGGATAATACAGCATTGATCCTTGTGATCATCGGCGCTCTTAACTGGGGCAGCATCGGCCTTTTCGGTGTGGACTTGGTCGCCTCTGTTTTTGGGGGACAGGCGTCTCTCATAAGCCGCATTATTTACACCATCATTGCTCTTGGCGGACTTTGGTCCATTTCTCTCCTGTTTAAGGAGAAGCTGCCCGTCAGAGAAAGGTAGAAATTCTCCGCGAAAACCGCCCGCCGATAGTTCAGTCGGGCGGTTTTTTCTTTTTGTCCGTTTGTTTTTTGGCAAATATTACAAAATATATTTAAAAAATCCCTTCAAAAACTCAAGAAAAATGTTACGAAAAAATATGAGAAAACAGGTCTAATTATTTGATTTTAACAACAAAATGCCCAAAAAATCGACATCTATTTGTCTATAATTACCAATTTGCGATTTTAATATTTAAAAAATTATTACGAAAATATAACATTTTTTCAAAAAAGGGTTGACAAAAGTAATAAGTTGGTATATAATAATTCTCGTGCAATAAGAAAGCGCCTAAAAATGCTTTATGAATGCGAAAGGAATGAAAGACAATGGATTTAAACCGATTGAAAGGGCTTCTGCTTAATCGCCGGGCGGTCTGTGTACTTTCCGCAACGATGCTGATGACAAGTGCCACCGCCGTCGCGAATAACAGAAGCTATGAAAAAAATTACAGTTACAGCGTGGGTTACACCTCCACCGTCACAGAACTTGAAGTTGTCGCTCACGGCATCATCCGCCGGGCGAACAATTCCATGACAAAGGGTGAGATGGTGACCGTGCAGGAAGGCACCGACGGAGTGCGGGAGGTAGAATATGAAGTATCCTACACCGACGGCGTTGAAACAAACCGTGAACCCGTTTCATACGAGACCGTCGTTGAGCCCGTCGATGAGATAGTCGAGTACGGCACGGCCGATCCCGAAGCGGCGGCGTCAAGCGACAAACCCTTCGAGTATAAGTACGTTATTGAATGTACCGCCACCGCCTATGACCCTTCTCCCGAAGAGAACGGCGGCTGGGGAGGCATGAGCGCTACCGGTCTTCCCCTTCAGAAGGGCGTCATAGCCGTTGATCCCTCCGTTATACCTTTGGGCAGCAGAGTTTATGTGGAGGCTCCCGACGGAAGCTGGTCATACGGATATGCCGTCGCGGCTGACACCGGCGGAGCTATAAAGGGCAAGAGAGTTGATCTGCTTTTCCTCACAAAGAGTGAGTGTAACAATTTTGGCAGGAGATCTTGTCTGGTATATGTTCTTTAAATTGCACATAACGGCTATCAGGCCTTAATATAGAAAGCCCGGCATTGAGCCGGGCTTTTCAAATTTCAGTCATAGTCATATTCCATCGGGTTAACCGTCCTGCCCCAGGCTATCAATCCCGGCGCCACATGACAGTAACCGGAAGGATTTTTCACCAGATATTTCTGATGATACTCCTCGGCGTCATAAAAATTTTCAAGCGGGCAGTTTTCCACGGCTATCTTCCGGCCGTCTAAGCTTTTCTCAAGCTCCTTTAATGTAGATGTGACAACGGGTGCGTCCTTCGGGTCGGTGTAATATACGCCCGTCCTGTATTGATGACCCTCGTCCTCGCCCTGCCGGTCAACGCTGGTGGGGTCGATTATTTTATAGAACAGTCTTAGCAGAGCGCGGAGGGAAATGATCTCCGGATCGTACTCTACCTTCACCGTTTCGGCGTGGCCGGTGTTTTCGGTGCAGACCTGTTTGTAACTGGGCGCGGCGGTTCTGCCGTTGGCAAAGCCCACTGTGGTCGCATTGACCCCTTTAAGTCCGGAGATATAGGCCTCAACACCCCAGTAGCAGCCCCCGGCCAGATATATCTCTTTCATTATATTCACTCCTCGTCAAGTATTTTTAAATTCCTCAACAATACGCCCTTTCCCCGCCAGGCGAAAGCGTAGCCGCCGAATTTTTCTTTGAATTCTCTGTTGCTCAGACCGTCGAGCATTTCCGCTTTAAGGTCAAAGATCCGATCATGGGTGAATTCCGGCATGGGCTCGAAATCAATATTGTTGTGCGGGCAGACCTTTTGACAAATATCACAGCCAAAAACATAATCCGCTTTTTTTATAAGCGCCTTTTCCTTCGGCGTCAGCTCGCTCTTTTTCTGGGTGATGGCCGAAACGCAGCGCTCCGCGTTGAAGCCGCCGTCCAGCGCTCCGCCGGGACAGGCCGCCGCGCAGCGTCCGCAGCCTTTGCAGCAGGTTCCCGCCGGCTTGTCCGGTTCCAATTTTAAGTCGGTCAGCACATAGCCGATAAAGAAATAGCTGCCGAGCCGTGGGTTTATCAGCAGACTGTTCCGACCGAAAAAGCCAAGCCCCGCCTGATAAGCGAGATTTTTGTCCACCTCGGGGCCGATGTCCACGAAGCCCTCGACCGTCTCCGCTCCGTTTTCCGACAAAAAATTGCCGAGCTGTTTCAGCTTATCCCTGACGATGACGTGATAGTCCGGCGAGTAGGCGTAAACCGACAGATTGCCGGTCTCATAACCGGAAAAATAGGGGAAGAGGCAGACAACGGCGCTCTTGCCTGAATATTCGGTAAAACCGACTTCCTTTATTCCAAGCTCATTGGCGCGGAGTCTAATTTTCTCCTTCATTCTCACGCCTCGCAAACAACTCAAGCTTTTCCCGCAGACCGGTGTAACGCTTTGTTCTGTGGTCATTGTGAACCATGTAGGCCACAGCCTCCTGATCGCCTACCAGCACCACCATTTCACGGGCCCTTGTGATAGCTGTATAAAGGAGATTTCTGGTCATGAGAAGGGGCATAAAACGGCACACGGGGATAACAATGGCCTTGAACTCACAGCCCTGACTCTTATGCACCGTAAGGGCGTAGGCCAATTCCAGCATATCAAGGGAAGTGAAGGGGTATTCCACCAGTTTTCCGTCGTCAAAGACGACTGTCAGAGCGCGTTCGCCGTTATCAATACTCTTTATGACGCCCACGTCGCCGTTGAATATTCCGGCGCCCTCTGCTCCCTCGACGGGGTTTGTCCAATTTATGCCGTAGTCGTTCCTCATCTGAATGACCTTGTCACCCTCGCGGAACACCGTTGTGCCCCTCTTGTGCTCCTCTTTGTTTCGGGAAGGGGGATTGAGACGTTCCTGAAGCATTACGTTGAGGCTTACGGTACCGGCGGTTCCTTTCTTCGAGGGCGAAAGCACCTGAATGTCCGTCAGACTGTCATAGCCGTAGGCCTTTGGCAGACGCGACCGAACCAGATCCAAAATCACATCGGCGGCGGATCGGTGGTCGGGCCGGTTCATGAAAAAGAAATCCGAGCTTTTGTTGTTAAGGACGGGCATTTCACCGTTGTTTATACGGTGAGCGTTTACTACAATAAGGCTTTCCTCCGCCTGACGGAACACGGTGGTGAGCCTCACGGTGGGGATAAGTCCGCTCTCTATCATGTCGCTCAAGACATTCCCTGCTCCCACAGAGGGCAGTTGATCCACGTCTCCGGCCATTATAAGTCCGGCCCCGCGTTTAAGCGCTTTCAGCAGCGCGTCCATCAGAGGAAGGTCGATCATGCTCATCTCGTCAACGATTACGCAGTCCGCCTCAAGAGGATTAGTCTCGTTGCGGCTGAAGGTCTGTTCGTCGCCGTCGATGTCGCCGCCTACCTCCAACAGCCGGTGGACGGTTTTTGCCTCGTGACCGCAGGACTCCTCAAGGCGCTTGGCCGCCTTGCCCGTGGGGGCGCAAAGCGCCACCTCCATACCTCTGCGCAAAAGAGTGTGCAGTACGCCTTTCATTATCGTGGTTTTTCCGGTGCCGGGACCGCCGGTGATTATCAGTGCCTTGCTTGTATTGGCGGTAATTATGGCCCGGCGCTGCTCGTCGGAAAGGACGATGCTGCTGCCGGTGGCAAATTCCTCAAGAAAGGCCGCCGTTTTCGGATCCCCGTCGGTTTTAATCCTCGAAAGAGCCGCAAGTCTGTTGGCTACCGAAAGCTCCATGTTATAGTATGAAGGCAGATAAACCATATCCTTATTTGAAATAAGGCCGCCGTTGAGAATACACTCGCTGTAACAGTCCTTTACCGCTTCGACGGGGCAATCCAGCAGCTTGGCGGCGTAGCTCAACAACTGATCCGCCGGATAACAGGTGTGACCGTTCGCCGCCGTTTCCGTCATAGCGTAGCGCAGCCCGCTTTTTATCCGGCTGCGGCTGTCGAACGGCAGACCCATTGCTACGGCTATCTTGTCACAGGTCTTAAAGCCCATTCCGCGCACAGTCTCACAGAGAGAATACGGATTTTCGCGCACAATATTGATGGAATCGGGGCCGTATTCGTTATACACCCTCATTGCCAAAGCCGGAGCAACTCCGTATTTTTGAAAGAACATTACCGTTTCCGCCGTATCCTGACGAAGAATAAAGTTTTCGCTTATGGCGGCGGCCTTGGCCGGACTTATGCCCCGGACAGCGGCTAACTTGGCCGGTTCGTTGCGGATAATATCAAGGCTGTCCTCGCCGAACTTGTCCACTATCCGCCGGGCTGTGGAAGGCCCGACGCCGCTTATGGCCCCGGAGGCCAGATATGCGTAAATTGAACCCAAATTTTGAGGCAGGATATGCTCGATGCTCTCTACCTTGAGCTGACGGCCATATTCGGTGTGGGTTATCCACACGCCGGTAGCCCTGACGGTCTCGCCGGGAGCGATGAAAGGCATATGCCCAACAATGACGGTAAGCTCGCCGTTACAGTCTACCTCGCACACGGTGTAGCCGCTGTCCTCATTTACATAAACGACGTCACAGACCTCGCCTTCAACAATGTCCGCCATACGAACCCTCCTTTCACCTTCTGTCCACCGATATGTATATCCTCGCGTTGTCGGGAAGATTTTTCAGTATTTCCACCAAGTCGTCTCTTGAATACACACCGCAGCAGTTTCCGCATTTATTACTTCCGAAAAACAGAGAATAAAAACAAAATAATATCAAAAAACCAATTAAAACGGCGACTAAAACTTCCGTCATAAACAATCACCCCGATAACACAGTATGCTCATCGGGGCGGCGTTGTTAACTTATACTAATCCCCAACTAAAATCAGACATTTGCGACGGCCTTTTCCGCGCCAAGCGGCGTCTCGTCGAAGCTGACCTCATATCGCAAATTCTAATTTTTGCGAAAATTAGAATTTTGGCTCAATCGGTCGCTTCTCCTCTTCCCACAAAAACAACAGGTTTGTTTTTGTGGGGCCCGCGGTGCTTGACAATACATACAGTATTGCCTGCGGCCTCTTCCTTGCCTGACACGAAAAATACTCGCCGCTCGGTGTCTGATTTTAATTAAGGATTAGTATTACTTAAGATATTTCCTCAGTTCCTCGGCGGCGTCCAACCTTTCCCATGGGAGGTCGAGATCCATTCGTCCGAAATGGCCGTAAGCCGCCGTCTGGCGGTAAATGGGACGGCGAAGGTCAAGGCGCTTTATAATGGCCGCCGGACGCAGGTCAAAGGTTTTTGCCACGATTTCGGAAAGCTCCCCGTCGCTTACCTTGCCGGTGCCGAAGCTGTCCACTCGCACCGAAACCGGATTTGCCACGCCAATAGCGTATGCAAGCTGGAGCTGGCACTTGTCCGCCAGTCCCGCGGCGACGATGTTTTTGGCTATATAACGGGCCATATACGCGGCGCTGCGGTCAACCTTTGTGGGATCCTTGCCGCTGAAGCTGCCGCCGCCGTGGGGGGCGTAGCCGCCGTAGGTGTCAACTATTATCTTTCTTCCCGTAAGGCCGCTGTCCCCGTGGGGGCCGCCGATGACGAACCGCCCGGTGGGGTTCACAAAAAATTTTGTATCTTCGTCTACCATTTCGGTCGGAAGGGAGGGGAGTATGACCTGTTCTATCATGTCTTTCCTGATAGTTTCCAGCTCCGCGTCGGGGGTGTGCTGGGTACTGAGTACAACGGCGTCTATGCGCACGGGCCTGTCCCCGTCGTATTCAACTGTGACCTGCGTTTTTCCGTCTGGGCGGAGGTAGGGGATAAGTCCGTCCTTCCGCACCTTAGCCAGACGCTTAGCCATTCTCTGGGCGTAATATATTGGGGCCGGCATATAGGCGTCAGTCTCATTGGTGGCGTAGCCGAACATCATGCCCTGATCGCCCGCTCCGGTGTCGAACTCCGAGCTGTCGCCGCTCCGGGCTTCAAGGCTCCGGTTTACGCCCATGGCTATGTCGGGAGACTGCTCGTTCAGGGTGTTTATAACCGCGCAGTTGTCGCAGTGGAAGCCCATTTCAGGGTCGGTATAGCCGATCTCTCTGATAGTCCGGCGGACAATGGCCCGTATGTCGCAGTAGTGCTCGGTGGTTATCTCACCGAATACCATTACAAGGCCGGTGGCGGCACAGACCTCGCAGGCCACTCTTGCCTGTGGGTCGTGGGTGAGAATATCGTCCAGCACGGCGTCGGCTATCTGGTCGCAAACCTTATCGGGATGGCCCTCGGTCACGGATTCGGAAGTAAATAATTTTTTGTTCGTCATAAGTATGCCTCCTCAAAATAAAGCGAGTATAAGGTCAAACAGTCCAAAGGAAATTGCCGTCATGATAACCCCGGCGGTACATACGCCAAGAAATACCGCCAAAAGGGATTTTTTGAAGTCGAAATCCAAGAAGCTGGCTATCAGGCTGCCTGTCCACGCTCCCGTGCCGGGGAAGGGTATGGCTACAAAGGCAAACAGACCCCAAAAGGCGTATTTTTCCACCTTGTGGCGGTTCTTTTCCACCTTGGCGTCCAGCCAGCGCGGGAACCAGGCGAAGAGCCTTGTCTTTTTCAGCAAATTGCAAAAGGGCGTTATCAAAAGCAAAATAAAGGGGACGGGAATCATATTGCCTATGACCGACACCAGAAAAGCCGGTACGAAGTCCAGATTAAGGGCCCTCGCCACGGGAATTGCCCCGCGCAGCTCCACAATGGGTATCATGGAAATGAGGAATATGTAAAAGTAATTTGCCGCTGCGGCGCTGAAGCCCAAAGCTGTCACAACCGTTACGGCAAAGCCGTGGACGGCGTCTTTTATTCTTTCAACCATTTTAATCACCGCTATATATTGTACATGATATTTCCGTGTTTGTCAAGAGCTGTGAGGGTTTTATATTGACAATATTTTTATTATGTGTTATAATTTTTATATGTGGAGGGAGGCGGTCAAAATGAGAAAATATTTCCTTACCGGGCTGAAAATCTGTCTTACAACAGTAATGTCCTGTGCCGCTTTCGTTATCGCCGTATTTACAGGCGTGATACTTTGCGCCGACGGAGTGGGCCGCGCTACGCCGTACTTTACGGCGGCACTTGTAATACTGGCGTCATTAGCGCTCATATTCAAAATTTGGGATAATCTTGGTGTAAAATATATTCGCGTGTCTTTGCTCTGCTTGAGCGCTATAAGCATACTCGGCATAATTATTGACATGAGTATTGAGCCCAGATAAAGGAGTTATTATGAAAGCTAAAACAGTATTTGTCTGCAAAGAGTGTGGCACCGAAAATCCGAAATGGCTGGGCAAATGCCCCGGCTGCGGGCAGTGGAACACCTTTGTAGAGGAGAAAATTGAAAATACCAGCGAGGGGGCCGGGAGTCCGGGCAAAGAGGTATATAAACGGACGGCGGTCGTACCCAAAAGTCTGTCCACGGTGTCCACCGAAGTCGAGGTGCGCAGCTCCTCCGGCAGCGACGAACTGGATCGGGTTCTCGGCGGCGGAATAGTGGACGGCTCCCTCATACTCTGCGGCGGCGAGCCTGGCATCGGAAAATCCACTCTGCTTCTTCAGGTCTGCCGTTATGCGGCTCAGAAGGAAAAGGTACTCTATATTTCCGGCGAGGAGTCGGAGCGGCAGATAAAACTGCGGGCCGACCGGCTGGGAGCTTCAAGCGACAATATCCTCGTGGCAAATGAGACCGACCTTGAGAATATCCTCTCCGCAGTCCGGCATGTAAAGCCGAAATTTGCGGTCATTGACTCTATACAGACCATATTTTCCGAGGACATAAGCTCCGCTCCGGGCAGCGTATCGCAGGTGCGGGAGTGTACTTTAAGCTTTATGCGTCTGGCTAAAGAGACCGGAGTGACCTTCTTCATTGTGGGCCACGTAACAAAAGAAGGCTCTATCGCCGGGCCTCGGGTGCTGGAGCACATGGTGGACTGCGTCCTCTATTTCGAGGGCGAACGGCACCAGAGCTACCGCGTTGTTCGGGCGGTAAAAAACCGCTTCGGCTCCACCAACGAGATAGGTGTGTTCGAGATGTCTGACAAGGGTCTCATAGACGTGCCAAACCCTTCGCTCATGCTACTTTCCGGCCGTCCGGTAGATGTGCCGGGTTCGGCCATAGTCTGCTCGGTGGAGGGCACAAGGCCGATCCTTGCGGAAATTCAGGCCCTTGTAACCAAGAGCGTCTATCCCAACCCAAAGCGCATGGCTACCGGGGTTGACTTTTACCGGGCGTCGCTTATAATAACCGTGCTGGACAAGCGCACAAACCTTGACCTCGCCATGCAGGACAGCTATATCAACGTCACCGGCGGCATAAAGCTGGACGAGACGGCGGCGGATTTGGCCGTGGCGGCGGCGGTAGCCAGCAGCGCCATGAACGTGCCGCTCCCCAAGGACATGGCCTTTTTCGGCGAGGTGGGCCTCACCGGTGAGATACGCACCGTCACTCAGGCCTCCCGCAGGGTGGCGGAGATCGCGAAAATGGGCTTTAAGCGCTGTATGCTGCCCTTTGATTCTCTGGGCGCTATCGACAAAGCGAGCATTGAGCTTGTGGCCGTAAAGAATCTTGGCGACGTTCTGGCCTACATTCAAAAGGGGTGATGGTGTGACAGTATTTATTACCGGCGGCAGCGGCGGCATAGGCGGGGCCATGGTGCGGGAATTTGCCGCGCTGGGCTGCAATGTGGCCTTCACCTATAAGACCGGAGAAAAGGCCGCCGAGGCCCTTAAAAACGCCGTACCGGGCTGTCTTGCCTTATACTGCGACGTAACCGACGCCGACAGCGTAAACGCCGCCGTTGACGCTGCGGTGAAGCGCTTCGGCAGAATAGACACGCTTATCAACAACGCGGGCATTGCGCGGCAAAGGCTTTTTACCGACATTACCGAGGCCGAGTGGGACGAAATGATGAGCGTCAACCTCAAGAGCTGCTTTTTGACCTGTAAGGCCGTACTGCCGCAGATGATAAACCAAAAGAGCGGCTCAATAATAAACGTGTCCTCCATGTGGGGACAGATCGGAGCCTCATGCGAGGTGCATTACAGCGCCGCAAAGGCCGGTGTGATAGGCTTTACCAAGGCTCTCGCCAAGGAGCTTGGCCCTTCGGGCATAAGGGTAAACTGTATCGCTCCGGGCGTTATAGACACTCCTATGAACGCACACCTTTCCGCCGACGACATAGCCGCTTTGAGGGAGGAAATACCTCTCGGCGCCGTCGGGGCGCCTGAATCGGTGGCAAAAACGGCGGCTTTTCTGGCCGGGGACGGGGGAGAATATATCACCGGTCAGGTGATAAGCCCCAACGGCGGCATGGTAATATAGGCACTTACAAAAAATATACCGACTTACTTTTAAGTCCATACTTGAAAAATCCAGCGTGACATGTTATAATAGGAGCGAAATGTAACAAATTTCAACAGTCCTCATAATATGTACTGTGGTTCGGCTCAGGCCGGCCAAAGATTATATAGGAGGATTGTTACATGGAGGAAAAGATTTCCGGCTCCTTCGGCTGCAATGAAAAAGTCTGCATCCAGACGGATCAGATATATGACAGCTGCCGCAGCAAGGAGTGCATTGAATGTCTGAGGGTCTTTCTCACCGAGACCGGTCAGGAAGTCATTGACCGGGCCATTGACGTGAAGTGCCGCAAGGCCGAAGTAATCTGGGTTTTCCCCAACGTCGAGCCCCTCACCTTCAACCGCGGCTATTACACCGTTGATTTGACATACTTTTTCCGTCTGACACTTGAGGTATACACAGGAGTTTCCCGCCCAGTGACCGTTGAAGGCCTGGCCTCCTTCAATAAGAAGGTCGTGCTCTTCGGCAGCGAGGGAAGCGCGAAGATTTTCACCTCAAAGTATAAGGAGGACAGCTTCGATCCTCAGCTTTGGCAGAAAACGAACATGCCCAAGGCAGTAGTAGAGGTGAGTGTCACAAAAGTATCATTTATCGTTAAACGGAGGTATAAAATGCGATATAAAGCGATATTCTTTGACCGCGATGGGACACTAACCTACTACGACCCCGAAAAAGAGAAGTGGCGTGACGAAATAATCTCCGGCTGGAGCGGCAGACCCTTTGAGCTGGACTACGCCAAAATGATGTCCCTGTTTGAACTGGCCGGTGAAGGAAAAAGCCCATGGTACAGGAACGTCGACGACGAACGGGAGTTCTTCCGGCGCTATTACCGCCAACTGCTCATAGGCGAGGGAGTTACGGAAAGGGTTGAAGAGCGGGCTGACCTGCTGCATTCGGAGCTGTGGTGCAATAACGACCGCAGACTGTTTGACGAAACCGTTGAAGTCCTTGAATATTTTTACGGCAAAGGGTACAAAATGGGTGTTATCAGCGATACCTCGCCGTCGTTGAAGCTTACGCTGGACAGCTTGGGTATTTCAAAGTATTTTAGCTCATTTACCGCCAGCTCACTTGTGGGCACCGGTAAGCCCAGTCCGATCATATACAACGCCGCCCTTGACGCGCAGGGAGTTACGGCGGAGGAAAGCCTGTATGCGGACGACTGCAAGCTCGAGGCCGACGGTGCAAGGGCGCTGGGTTTTACCTCCTTTTGGCTGGACAGGAACGGCGAAGGAGAGGACGAGCCTTGGCGTATAACCGAATTAAAGGATATAATTAAATTTTTGAATAATAAAGGAGTAGATTGATATGAAAAAAATTCTTACAGTTGAAGGAATGCATTGCGAACACTGCAAGGCAAGCGTTGAAAAAGCGCTTTCCGCCGTCGCGGGGGTAAGCTCCACCAAGGTCGATTTGGGCAAAAAAACCGCCACGGTCAGCCTGTCCGGCGACGTAAGCGACGCCGTTCTCAACGAGGCGGTGGCCGCCACCGGTTTTCAGGTGACGGGAATTGCGGAGAAAAAGGGGCTTTTTGACAAATAATGTACACGGAGCTCAATAAAAAAATGAAATCGCTGCTGTCGCCGGACGACAGTCTGGTGACTAATCTCAGTAACGCCTCGGCGCTGCTAAATGAATATCTCGAGGGAATCAACTGGGTAGGCTTCTATTACCGCAAAGTGGACAAGCTGTTACTGGGGCCTTTTCAGGGCAAGACGGCCTGTGTTACTATCCCTCTCGGCCGAGGGGTCTGCGGAACGGCGGCTCAGAATGGCGAAACGCTTGTGGTGCCTGACGTTCATCAATTCCCCGGCCATATAGCCTGTGACTGTGCCAGCAACAGCGAAATTGTTGTGCCAATTTTTGCGGGCGGCGAGGCAGTCGGCGTACTCGACATTGACAGCCCCGTCACCGACCGTTTTACCGACGAGGACAGAGCCGGACTTGAGCCTGTCGCGGCAACTATAGGCGAGATCTGGGGTAAGGCTGAAATAATGTAAAAATACAGATTAAACATTTTAAGGGGGCGGCATAAAAGCCGCCCTTTTTTCATATATAAACGCGGGAGGTGTATTATTTGCTGCGACTTGCCGCATATTGCAGAGTTTCCACCGATAAGGAGGAGCAAAAGCTGTCTCTTGAAAATCAGCGAAGCTACTACGCGGAGTACGCGAGAGAGAATAATTTTCGGCTTGTCCGCATATATAGTGACGAAGGCATCAGCGGCAAACAGATGAGGAACAGGGCGGGTTTTCTGAACATGATAGAGGAAGGGGAGAGGGGAGAGTTTGATATTTTGGCGGTAAAGGACGTGAGCCGCTTTGCCCGAAATACCTGCGATTTTCTTACGGGAATACGCAGACTTAAGGCTGTTGGGATAGACGTCCGCTTTCTTGGCACAAATTCGTCAATTTTTACCGACTCGGAGTTTATACTTACAATATACGCCGCCTTGGCGCAACAGGAAAGCGAGAACTTAAGCAAACGTGTGATTTTCGGTAAAACCGAAACCGCACGCAAAGGCAGGGTGCCAAACCTGATTTACGGATATGACAAGGTAGATAACTTTACAATGATTGTAAACCAATATGAGGGTTACAATATCCGTAAAGTCTTTTTACTTTACACCGAAAACGGACTTTCTCTTACGGCCATAGCCGATAAATTTAACGCGGAAAACGTACAAACAAAGCTGGGCGGCAGATGGAGCGCCAAAACGGTCGGACGAATAATACGCAATCCCATTTATATAGGGAAACTAATCAATCATAAGACCGTAACGGCTGACTTCATCTCCGGCACGCGCCGCGAAGTCCCCGAAAATGAGCGTTTTATACACATTCGGCCCGAGCTTAGAATCGTGAGCGATGAAATATTTGAACTGGCTAACGCTATTCTCCGTGACACCGACAGAGGTCGTTGACCCAATCTGTCTTGGCGCCAAACTCTCCGACGTTGGCGAGTGTTGCTGCAAATACGCCGACGACGATGCCGTCGATTTGGGCAATATTCCTGACTGCGTAAGGAGAGTGTTTGACGACCGCTTTATCTGCGGTCGGGATCAGCAGAGAAGGGTCTACGTTTCCCTTGGTCTCTTTACCATTATCAAGCTTGAGCGTAACGTTCAGCTTCTCATCCCCGCTTATGACTTCTGCATTCCTGAAAAGGAGTGTGTGAGCGCTTCTACACCTGACGATCCCTGCGATCTTTTCGAGAAGATAAGCTTCCCCATCGACGAGTTTTTCCCGCCCCAGCAGGATTGCTTTAATCCCGACGATAACAATAATGGGTGCTGCTGTAAATAACCCTATGAGGGCCCGGCCGGAGCCGGCCCTTTTTTGTTGAATTTGTATGTAGTAAAATGATATGAACCAAAAAGATGAGAAATTCAACCAAAGGTATGGTATAATTGAGTTACCACACTT